>DAIMDJ010000074.1:5958-9291 GCA_036725905.1 Terriglobales bacterium | reverse complement strand
AAAGAACTAAGCGAGAAGGGTCTCGAAACGCTGGTGTTGGAGGCTGGCCGCCCGATTGATCCTGATACGGACTACGTGGAGCACGTTCCCGTCTGGGAGAAGCGATTCCGCGGTCTGGGCGATCGCAAGCGCTTCGATGACGATCAGCCGATTCAGCAGACGTGCAGTGGAGTGGATGAATGGAATTGCAAGTTCTTCGTCAATGATCGTGAGAACCCATATACCACCGATCCAGGTAAGCCGTTCTTGTGGATTCGCGGCCGCCATGTGGGCGGGCGATCCATCATGTGGGGAAGACAGTCGTATCGCTGGAGTGATCTGGATTTCGAAGCCAACCTGCGCGAAGGAATCGCCATTGACTGGCCGATTCGCTATCAGGACATCGCGCCCTGGTACGACTATGTCGAGGATTTTATCGGAGTCACGGGTCAGGTGGAGGGACTGCCGCAGCTTCCGGATGGGAAATTTCTACCGCCAATGGAGATGACGTGCGCCGAGGTGGTCGTAAAGGATGCGATCGCGAAGAGCTTTCCAAACGAACGCATGATGACGATCGGTCGCGCGGCGGTTCTGACGAAGCGGCATCGCGGGCGCGCTGCTTGCCATTATTGCGGGCCGTGCTCGCGCGGCTGCATTACGCGCTCTTATTTCAGTAGTCTGAATTCGACGCTTCCGGCTGCGCAGGCCACGGGGAAAGTTACGATCCGTCCGCACAGCGTAGTACACAGCGTCATCTTTGATTCCAACACTCGAAAAGCGGCTGGCGTTCGCGTTATTGACGGCCAGACGCGGGAGGCTCTCGAATTCCGAGGGCGTATTTTGTTCCTCTGCGCTTCGGCGTTGGAATCTGCCCGCATTCTGCTGAACTCCTCGACCACGGAATTTCCCAATGGGCTTGCCAATTCCAGCGGCGAGCTTGGGCACAACCTGATGGATCATTGTATGGGCGGCGGAGCTACCGGCCTTATCCCTGGGCACGAAGATAAGATTGCGCTCGGGCATCGCCCTAACGGCATCTATGTTCCGCGCTTCCGTAATGTCAAGCAAAAGCATTCGGGCTTGCTTCGTGGATACGGTTTCCAAGGTGGGGGATCGCGGCAAAACTGGGAACGAGGCGCTTGGATGACGGGTTTTGGAGCGGACTTCAAGCGCATGCTGAGCCGCCCCGGTCCATGGATGTTCACGTTTTATGGATTCGGCGAGTGCCTGCCCAATCGCGAAAATTACATCGAGCTGGATAAAGAAAAAGCCGATGCGTGGGGAATTCCCGCGCTGAAGATTCATTGCTCGTGGAGAGAAAATGAGCGTGCTCTGCTGCACGATATGACGGTAACTGCCTCGGAAATGCTTTCGGCCGCTGGCGCAAAGCAGATCGAGCCATTTCTTGAAGACAATGCGCCGGGCCTGACGATTCATGAAATGGGCACAGCACGCATGGGGCGTGATCCCAAGAACTCAGTACTGAACGCTCACAATCAGGCACACGATGTGAAGAATCTGTTCGTAACTGATGGCGCATGCATGACGTCTTCAGCCTGTGTCAATCCCTCTCTCACCTACATGGCGCTGACCGCGCGTGCTTGCGACTTTGCTGTCGATCAAATGAAGCGAGGAGAACTGTAAATGGATCGGCGAAGCTTTCTGGGAACCGTGACAGCTGCAACTCTGCTGACCCGGCGATTGGGCTGGGCTGCGGACGATCACAAAATCGACAGAATTGGCGTACAGCTCTACACGGTGCGCTCGGAGATCGCGAAAGATTTTGAAGGGTCACTCGCCAAAGTCGCGTCCATCGGCTACAAAGAAGTCGAGCTCGCCGGATTCAAGATGAAAGATGGGAAAGTCTCATACTTTGATCGGTCCCCGCAGGAGATGCGCTCATCCCTTGATCGATATGGCTTGACTGCGCCCTCCACGCACGTGGATTACGCAGCTCTAAGCCAAGACAATTTTCAGCGGGTAATCGAGGCCAGCAAGGTAATCGGCCACAAGTACATTGTGAATCCCTGGATCGAGGACAGTGTTCGCAAGCAGCCCGATGGATTCAAGCGCGCTGCGGAAACATTCAATCGCGCGGGTGAGGCTAGTAAGAAAGCAGGGATGCAGTTTGCCTATCACAACCACTGGTTTGAGTACATCCCGGTGAACGGAAAACTTCCTTACGACATTCTGCTGGAAGAATGCGACCCTGATTTGGTGAAGATGGAGTTGGACCTGTGCTGGATCACGCTCGGCGGCCAGGATCCGGTGAAATATTTTGATCGCTATCCAGGTCGTTTCCCGCTCGTGCATGTGAAGGATCTGACGAGCGTCCCTCCGATCACTGCAGCGGGCGAGCAGAATTTTGGCGACTCTATGAAAGAGATGACTGAAGTCGGCAGCGGCGTGATCGATTGGAAGCGGATCTTCGCTCAATCCGAAAAAGCAGGAATCAAGCATTATTTCGTCGAGCACGACAATCCCAAGTCACCGTTCGATAGCATTCGCACAAGCTATCAATATCTGGAACGATTGCGGTTCTGATCAATATCGATGGAGCTGCGGGCGTCCTCGCCCGCAGGATGGCGCGCATTATAATTACTCTCTTCCGGGAGACCACTAATGCCCCAGGTCGTTCGTTCGCCCAAGCCTTACGACGTCTGCATTATTGGGTCAGGCGCTGGGGGTGGCACGGCCGCCAAGATTTTGACCGAAGGCGGGCTGAACGTTGTCATGCTCGAGGCCGGCCCGCCGCTCAATCCTGAAAAAGATTACAAAGAACACCTCTGGCCTTACGATCTGCCGCACCGTGGCATTGGCGTTGGCGGCAAGCTTCGCCGCGAAATCAACGACGAATTTACGGCGCCGAACGGCGCATGGGAGATCGATGGCGAACCTTACACCTCGGCGCCGGGATCGCGCTTTCGCTGGTTTCGGTCTCGCATCGTCGGTGGCCGCACCAATCACTGGGGACGCATCGCGCTGCGATTTGCTCCTATAGATTTCAAATCGCGTTCCACCGACGGGATGGGCGATGACTGGCCAATTACCTATGACGAACTCGCTCCTTATTACGACAAGGTTGAATCCTATATCGGCGTTTTTGGCACCAAGGAGAACATTCCCAGCGCACCGGATGGAATCTTCATGCCACCACCTCCGCCGCGCTGCACAGAAACGGTCGTCAAGAAGGCCTGCGACAAGCTGAATGTGCTTTGCATTCCGTCGCGCATGGCCATCATCACCAAGCCGCTGAACGGCCGCGCAGCTTGTCACTACTGTGGACAGTGCGATCGCGGATGTTTGACCGCGTCGAATTTCAGTTCCAGCCAGGTCATGATTCCGCCTGCGCAG
>DAIMDJ010000074.1:3106-5858 GCA_036725905.1 Terriglobales bacterium | reverse complement strand
ATGCACATGTACATCCCCTGGTGGAAATTCGATCGCAAGAACGATTTCCTGCGGGGGTATCACATCGAGATGTATGGTGGTAGGGGAATGCCGGGGGTGGGCGAATTTGATGGCGTGTGTGAAGAATTTGAGGGCTACGGCCTCACACTCAAGCAGAGTTGCCGCTCCATGTACGGCACCTATATCGGCTTGGAAGGCCGTGGTGAAATGATTCCCAACCCGCAAAGCTATTGCGATATCGATCCGGTCACCGTCGATCAATGGGGAATTCCCGTGCTGCGCTTTCATTGGCAGTGGAGCGATAACGAGATCAAGATGGCGAAGGATATGCAGGAGACGTTTCGCTCCATTGTTGAGGCCGCGGGCGGAATTTATACCACGAAGGCAAGCCCTGACGCGCCACGGCCCTACGGAATCGCCGATGGCGGCGTGATCATTCATGAACTCGGCACCGCGCGAATGGGAGTGAATCCGAAGACTTCGGTATTGAACAAATATTGCCAGGCGCACGATGTGAGGAATTTGTTCGTTGCTGATGCGGCGCCCTTTGTCACCAATGCGGACAAAAATCCGACGCTCACGATTATGGCGCTTTCGTGGCGAACCTCGGATTACTTGCTCGATCAGGCGAAGAAAGGAAATCTGTGAATTCCAATCGCGCCTGTGACTGAGAACTAAGAACTGGGAACTGGTGACTGCGGAATCGAGAACTTGTTTCCTTCCACTTGGCCTGATATTGATTTTGCGGAGATCTGGTTTTTATTCCAAGAATCCAGTTCTCAGTTTTTAGTTCTCAGTTCTCAGTGTGAATTGTTCAAAAAAGGGACGGAGTTAGCACATGGCAAAATCTATCTCCCGCCGCGACGTGCTAAGGACGCTTGGAATGGGCGCGATGGCAGGCTCAGTCCTGCGAGTTATTCCCATGCAAGCCGCCGAGTACGCGCACAACATGGTGCAGGCTGAGAAGGCGTCGGCAGCCGGCGGATACACTCCGAAGTTCTTTCCGCCGCATCAATACAAGATTCTTCAGGCGCTCTGCGAAACCATTATTCCTGCCGAAGACGGGACGGGTGGCGCAATCGAAGCGGGCGCGCCCGAGTTCATTGATCTGCTCACCAGCGAGAATCCTGATTATCAACTCAAACTAGGTGGTGGCTTGATGTGGCTGGATTCAACCTGTACAGATCGTTACGGGAAGGTCTTTCTCGAATGCGCTTCCGAGCAGCAGAAACAAATACTTGATCAGATCGCCTATCGGAGGAATGCCCTCAGCGATCCCAGCCTGAGCCAAGGCGTCGATTTCTTTTCCTTTTTGCGGATGATGACCGTAGATGGATTCTTCACCAGTGAAATCGGTATAAAGTATCTCGGCTACATCGGGAACAAATACATGAAGAGTTTTGCCGGCTGTCCGCCAGTACCCGAAGCATAAGATTAGCCGAATGGATGTTCTAATGACGTGCTCTGTGGCGTGAATAACTCTGCGCCGTTTTCCGTGATGTGCATATCATCTTCTAACCGGATGCCAAACTCGCCACGAAGATAAATTCCCGGTTCATCGCTGAAAGTCATGTTAGGCGCCAGCTTCGTAGCGTTCCCGCGGAGCAGATACGGCCACTCATGGCCGTCCATGCCCATGCCGTGACCCAGGCGATGAGTGAAGAACTTGTAATCGGGGCCATAGCCAGCATCTGTGATCACTTTGCGAGCAGCGGCATCTACGGCTTGGCACTCCAGCCCAGGACGTGCCGTTTTCAGTGCCTCTGTCTGCGCGCGGTGCACAATTTCGAAGACTTCCTTCATCTTGTCGGAAGGCTTGCCAAGAACGAACGTGCGCGTGATGTCGGAGGTGTAGCCTTCCACTTTGCATCCGCCATCCATTAACACAATCGTGCCTTCCCGAATTACCTGTGTAGCCACTGACCCGTGCGGGAATGCCGAGTATTCGCCGACCTGCACGTCGGCGCCGCCGCTGAAACCGAGCTGCTTGTGAGCGGCCTCGATTAGATCTTCAAACTGTTGCTGCGTCATTCCCTCGTTCAGCGCATGGTATGCAGCTTCATACGCCGCGAGCGTGACCTTGCTGGCCAACCGCATCAGAGCGATTTCATGATCGCTCTTGATCATGCGACATCCAGCAGTAACCGGAGTGGCGGAGGCGATTTTCACTTGACCAGCAGCTTTGGCAATCCCTTCGGTGAAGACAAAGCGCACTGTTTCTTCCATTCCGATGGATCCAGTGGCGATGCCGCGATCCTTAAAGCCCTCCGCAACCCGCTGATAAGGACTTTCATCTTCCTGCCACACGCGGACGTCACCCTGCTCACCTTCCCGAGCGTTTGCGATTTGTTCACGCGCGCGCCCTTCCTCGAATGCGGGGCAAACATAAAATGCCATTCCTTTCGCCGGCAGAACAATGGCGAACAGCCGCTCGCCGCCGTGCCACTGGATTCCAGTGAAGTAGGAAAGGGAGGTGCCTTCCATGAGCAGGATGGCGTCGAGGTTACTTGCCTGCATCAATCGTCGAGCTTTCTCCTCGCGATCCCGTCTTTCGTCTCGAGTGATCGGGGTGGCCTGATCCTTCATGGATTTCAGCCCCGCAATGGACGGCGGCAGCGGCGCGCACTTCTCCTCTGCAAAAGCGGGATGTGTGGCGAGTGCTGCGCCACTGGCCATTGTTCCAGCCTGAATGAAGCGACGTCGTGAAAGCATCAGTCCTCCTGGAGTAAGAGGCTGTCATTATAGAAGCGAC
>DAIMDJ010000074.1:0-3006 GCA_036725905.1 Terriglobales bacterium | reverse complement strand
ATGCAGCACTATCGCTCACGCTATTAGCTTTGCTCCCGGTTTCAGCATTCGCTCGCAAGCAAGAAACCGGCTTCCTCGACCGCGCCATCACCGTGAGCGGCGAAACCTATCGCTACCAGGTCTTTGTTCCTTACAACTGGGATAAACATAAAAAGTGGCCCGTAATCCTGTTTCTGCACGGCGCTGGAGAACGTGGGGAGAATGGGCTGCTTCAAACCGATGTGGGGCTAGCCCATGCGATACGCGAGCACGCTGGCAATTTCCCTTTCGTTGTCGTAATGCCGCAATGTCCTAAAGGCAAGCTCTGGACTGAGCCGGAAATGGAAACGCAGGCCTTCGCCGCGCTCGATCGCAGCATGAAAGAGTTCGACGGCGACTCAGAGCGCATTTATTTGACTGGAATCTCAATGGGCGGATACGGGACTTGGGATTTAGCCGCCAAGTATCCGCATCGCTTCGCGGCCTACGTGCCAATTTGCGGAGGAATTTATGGTCCGCCGAATTTCAAACAAATCGAAGTAAGCCTGGCGAAAGATGCGCAAGTTGCGGATCCGTATGCCGAGACCGCACGCCGGGTCGGCAACACTCCAGTATGGATTTTTCACGGCGATGCGGATGATTCCGTGCCGGTGGACGAATCGCGCAAGATGTACGCTGCGCTACAAGCAGCCGGGGCCAAAACCAAGTACTCAGAGTACCCCGGCGTAGGCCACAATTCGTGGGATAAAGCCTACGCCGAGCCGGAACTGGTGCCGTGGCTATTGAACCAGCACTTGCTCCGCTGATTCTCAACCAAAACGCCGATCACTGCACTGTCAACGTGGCTGAGTTCGTTACCCCTCCGGAATTCCCGCCGATTGTGGCAGTTCCTGAGCCATTAGCGGTAGCCAATCCGCCTATGCTCGGAGCATTGGCAATAGTCGCAACACTGGCCGAAGAGGAACTCCAATGCGTGGTCAACGTAATGTCCTGAGTTGTGCCATCGTTGAAGGAACCAGTGGCCGTGAATTGCTGCGTACTGCCCACTGTCACGCTCGGAGTTGCGGGGGTAATCGCCAGCGAGACCAATGTTCCGGTCCCGACGGTTAAAGTCGCGGTACCGGTCAGGCCCGATGCGGTGGCGGAAATTGTTACTGTGCCACTCTTCTTTCCGTGCGCGAGGCCTGAGCTGCGAATAGAAGCAATATTCGGCTTGGAAGATTTCCAGCTCAATCCGCTCAGGTTCGTGGCGGTGCTGCCGTCACTGAAAGTCCCCGTAGCGGTGAACTTCAGCGATGTGCCCTTCGCAATTCTTGGATTTGCCGGACTGATCGTGATCAACGTCAGGTGCGCGATCGAAACCGTCAACTGAGTGGACCCGCTGACCGAACCCAACGCCGCCGTAATCGTGGTTGTGCCGGTCGCAACACTGGTGGCGGCTCCCTGGTTATTGATTGTCGCAGTGGCGGCACTGGACGAGCTCCACAAGACTGAAGACGTAATATCCTGCGCGCTGGTGTCGCTGTAAGTCCCGGTCGCGGTGAACTGCTTTGTGGTTCCAACCGCCATACTGGAGTTTGCCGGGATCACTGCGATTGAGACCAGCGTTGCAGCGCTGACCGTTAGAGAAGCGCTCCCCGTGACTCCGCCAGAACTCGCCGTTATTGTCGTGCTTCCAGTTCCGACTGCCGTTGCCAAACCTGAGGAGCTGACTGAGGCAACGCTCGCTGCCGATGAAGACCACGTGACCGAGGTCAACAACTGCGTGCTGCCGTCATCGAAAGTCCCGACCGCACTGAACTGCTGCGTGGTACCAACCGCTATCGAGGGAGTTGCAGGGCTGACCGCAATCGAAAGCAGATGAGCGGCAACAACGGTTAAGGTTGAAGAGTCGGAAAATGATCCAACGGTGGCCGTAATTGTCGTAGTGCCTGCGCCCACGGTTGTTACCAGGCCGGAGCTATTTACTGTAGCCACCGAGGTCGTGGAAGAATTCCACGTCACTCCACTTACCAAATCCTGGCTTGACCCGTCGCTATACGTCGCTGTTGCTGTGTACTGTTGGTTGATGCCAATGCCGAGGGTTAAGCCGACTGGGGTCACAGAAATCGAGCTGATAGTTGGCGCGGTGACCGTGAGGCTCGTCGAATTGCTAATGCTGCCCAGAGTAGCGGAAATGTTCGTCGAGCCTGCCGCGACTGCCGTAACCAAGCCATTCGCGTCCACAGTGGCAACTGCCGTCGAAGATGAACCCCAGGTCACGAGTGCCGTCAGATCACGGCTGCTGCCGTCGCTGTAGTTTCCGGTCGCAGTAAATTGCTGCGTGGTGTTGACCGGAACGGAGGCGGCGACTGGGGACAGCGTAATCCCTGTCAGGTTTGTGCCGGCGTTGGTTATGTTCAGCGTCGCGCTACCTTGCATCGCTCCAAATTGAGCAGTCACCGTCACTACGCCCACGACAACGCCTGTTGCCAATCCCCCGTTGTTAACAGAGGCAACGCTGGTGTCGGAAGAACTCCAAAGCACCGAGCTAGTCAGATCTTTCGAACTGCCGTCGGAGTACTTGCCGGTCGCACTGAACTGCTGAGTCGAACTGGCGGCCACTGAGGCGTTCCCCGGCGTCACCTGCAACAACGTCAGCGACGCGGTTGGTGGAGGCGGTACATTGGGGCCGCTACCAGAAGTCGTGGAGGAACTTCCTCCTCCGCCGCATGAGCTCAGTAACGAAATAGTGCAAACAATAAGAAGCAACGACGCAGTTTTCACAGCAAGTCTCCCGAAGCAAGATTTTCTAGACATTCCTAATTTTTTCTGGGGAGTGTTTCGTGGGGATGCGCAATTCTAATCGGGAATGGCCCATTTTTGTGCAACAGTGGGCTTACGTTGGTAACTGGCTAAGAGAAGAACTGCCCAGGTTTGGCAAATCGCGGACGGGCGCCAGTGAGAAAGCCTGAACGAATCAAGCACTTAGCTATGCATAATCACGCCCTTCGGTGATCTCAACCACAGTTACGAAAGATCGAAGCT
>DAIMDJ010000073.1:7273-9340 GCA_036725905.1 Terriglobales bacterium | reverse complement strand
CAGCGTGAAGTATTCGTCGCTCACGAACTGGAGGGGCGCAGCTTCAAAGAGTTGTCGGCAGAAAGCGGCGTAAACGTCAACACCCTACTCTCGCGCAAGCGCTACGCGGTGCTGCATCTGCGCGAAAGGTTGCAGAGCATTTACGACGAGTTTTGGAAGAGGTGACGAGTTTAGGAAAAATGAGGGACACAACATGAGAAAGAAACTGATTTGGGTAGCACCACTGGCGATCATAGGGATGGCGGTCTTCATCGCAATTGGCGGCGGACTGGTGATGCATCTGTGGAACTGGCTGTTGCCGATGTTGTTCGGATGGCGGCAAATTACCTTCTTGCAGGCTGTCGGACTACTGGCTCTCTGCCGGATTCTGTTCGGAGGCTTTGGTGGTCGTGGCCTTCATCGCTCCAATTTTCGGCGGCGAATGGCCGAACGCTGGCAGCGGATGACGCCTGAGGAGCGCGAGAAGTTCCGCCAAGGCTTCCGCGGACGTTGCGGCCCATTCGAGCCGCGGGATGCCAAGCCGACGGCGTGAGCGCCGTATACCTCACATGAGCCGCCGTCATGGCGGAACTTTTTGACGGCCTCCGCCGTATCCCCGGCTAGACCCACACAAGGAGGGCACATGAGCTCGGCCCGCAACCCCGGGAGAGTCGCCGGATTCATCTACCTGCTCCTCTCCGTCATCGCCCCCTTCCGCCTCATGTACATTCCTAACGCTCTGTTCGTGCGCGGGAACGCGACCGCGACGGCCAACAACATCGTCGCGCATGAGACTCTCTTCCGTCTCGGCATCGTCAGCGACCTGATCTCCGGGGTCATCGTGATCTTCCTCGCGCTGGCTCTTTACCGGTTGTTCAAGGGAGTGGACCAGAACCTGGCGGTGCTGATGGTGATCCTGGGGGGTGTGCTGCCATCCGCCATCGACTTCTTCAATGTGCTGAACGACGCGGCTGCCATGATGCTGGCGCGCGGCGCCGATTTCTTGTCCGTATTCGACCAACCGCAGCGCAACGCGCTGGCCATGCTGTTCCTCCGTCTGCATGACCATGAAAACTTTGCCGCCGAGATCTTTTGGGGTCTATGGCTCATTCCCTTAGCGATCCTTGTGTACAGATCGGGCTTCCTGCCCCGCTTCCTGGGCGTCTGGCTGACTATCAACGGCTTCGCCTATGTGGCCCTGAGCTTTACAGGCTGGCTATTACCGCAGTACTACGCTGTGGCCTTTAATAGCGCCTTCCCCGTTCTCTTCGGAGAGTTGGCGTTCATGCTGTGGCTCGTGATCAAGGGCGCAAAGCCGAAGCCATCAGTCGTCCCAGCCTCCTCGGCGGCGGGTGGTTAGCCTGCGCTTGCTGGCGTTTGGCAAAGCCAGTCGAACCAGGAGATGAAAATGACGATCACCACCGTCGACGAGTCACAACGCAAAGCTGCAAAAGTGGCGGGATTTACTTACCTATTCACGCTGCCGTTCGTGGTCTTTGCTAATTTTGCTATCCACGACCGTCTGATTGTCCCGGGCAATGCTGCGGAAACCGCCCGGAATATCCTGGCGCACGAGCGACTATTTCGTGTCAGTATCGCCTGCGATCTGATTTACTGCGCCGGCCTTGTAGTACTACTAACCGCGCTTTACGTGATTCTCCAGCCAGTAAATAGGGGCCTTGCCTTGCTTGCGGCATTCTCGAGACTCGTATATGCCTTGATGTGGGTCCTTATGACGCTCAATCTTTTTTACGCTCTGCGGCTCCTGAGTGGCGCTGATTACTCGCGAGTATTTGAAGCAGAGCGAGTGCAGGCCTTGGCGAGGCTATACCTCAGCACGCGTTTCGAGCAGTATTACGTTGGCTTGCTGTTTTGGGGATTGGCATCGGCAGTTTGCGGCTACTTGTGGTTTAAGTCGGACTATATCCCCAGAGCATTGGCTGCCTTCGGTGTGATCTCGTCTGGATGGGGCGCGGCGTGTACTTTCGTCTTCCTCATTTTTCCCACCTTCAACAAGGTGGTTAACGACTGGTGGTTCGATACGCCTATGGCTATTTTCGAAATAGCACTGAGTTTTTGGCTTCTGTT
>DAIMDJ010000073.1:0-7173 GCA_036725905.1 Terriglobales bacterium | reverse complement strand
AGCTACGCGGCGCCCAGGCGGCGTTTCTCGGAGAAGCGGCGGCGGCGGCCAGTATTCGTCAGGTTGGTGACGGCGGTGATTATTGCCGCTTGAGTGACGAAAAATTTATTTTCAGGATGACCGTGGAAAGACATGAATTCCGGCATGGTGGCCGTCATGGCGGCGAGACCGAAGTCGATTTTGCGATGAAATGGAAAGCTGATGACTGGCGCTACGCCGCCGGGATAATCGGTAAACAGAGTATTCGTGAGTTCGGCGCCGCCGCACATCAAAGCGCTGATCGCGGCGCGACGGTTGCGACGCCAGAACAGCGCGCCGGTCACGAAGAAGGTTCCAATCATCAGGTAATCGATCACAGCATGAGCTTTGGGCGAGATGAATTTTGGAGCGCGACGGGTTATTGCGTCGGTAGCAGCGGTAGAAAAAGGCATAATCGATCCTCCCGTGAGTTCTGCAATCAGCGGCGTGTGAAGATGCCGGCGAAGCCGTAACCCAGGACCAGGCTCAGCAACGCGGCAATGCCGGAGCCGAGCAGCACGTGCTTGCGCGCGTTTCGCTTCACATCCAAAGTTTCACGAACCCGCGATTTCAATTCAACGACGGAGCTGTGCAGGCGGCGGCGTTCGTCGGCGGCACGGAGTTCGAGATCAGAGCTGGGAATCGTACTCATGGCTGGCTCCTCGCTTCATGTTGAAGCCATATCTTGTCGGCTTTGAGAACGCCGATGGTTCTTCTGGGAAAAGTTCCGTGTCCTTTAATGCGGTTCCAAGCCAGGAAAGCGGTCAAGGCCCCTGCAATCAACCACAGCATGCCGACAATCAGGAAGGCGAAGAACCAATGGTATGGATTGCTCCAGAAAGCGACGGCGACCACACTCACGACCGCGAGCGTCAGCAGCAGATATGCTGTCGCCAGCAGAGTGAGAGCGATCACCGCCATTGGCATGACGTGCTTGAATGTGGCGAGCGTTTCCTGCAGCTCAGACTTGAACATCTGAACGCGCGTGTGAATGAAATCCAACAGCTCGTCTCTGATTTCTGCGGCAACGCTGCCGAGACTGCGCTCGTGATTGCTGGTGTAAGCGGCATTATTCATGATTGGACCTCCAGATTCGCAGCAGCGCCCCGGCGGCGAATGCGGCAACTGCGACTGCGCCGATTACGTGGAGCGGGTACTCGTCCAAGACGTAATGGGCGCGATTTCGGGCGCGGCGCAGCGCATCAGCAGCCTGCTGCCGGGCCTGGTAGGCGGTTTCATTAGCAACCGCTGCAACCTGATCGTAAGCGGCGGAAGCATTCTGCTGAATATTGGTGGCAACTTCCGATATCTTGGACTTCGGCTCTCGTACCTGGCGGCCTTGGACAGGGTGGATTCTGTGCGACGGCGGGAGCTCGCGAGCTGGGTCTAAGGTTGGGGCCGCGGTTGGGGATGGCGACGGTTGCCCCACGTCGGGAGTAATGGGTTTGTTTACCTCGATTTGCGGGTCGAACCTTGGTTTAGTGAGCGGTTCTGCCATGGCTATGGACTCCTCGCAGAATGACGGTCTGTTTATAGATGGCAAGAATTGGGAGTGTGTTTACAGAAAAATAATCGCTCGGAACCTTTTTCAGTCGGTCGATGGCGGCATCAGTATCGAGGGGAGGCATGGCCCGCTGTTCCGAATCGGTTAAATCGGGTACTCTGAATGTCAATTTTGTTTGAAGGGGATTCTGATGAAAAGCTTTCTGATCGTATGTATGGCTGTCTGTCTAGTTGCAGGCGCCATTGCCGCGGACGAAACATCCGCGAAACCTACCAAGGCCGAAGATCGTCTCAAGGCTGCAGCGGACGTTTTGAATGAGATTCAGTCGGCGCCGGATCAGGGTATTCCAGAGGAAGTCCTGGGCTCGGCGGAATGTGTGTCGGTGGTGCCGTCCATGCTGAAGGGTGGATTTATTGTGGGTGCGCGCTATGGCCGCGGCGTGGCCAGTTGCCGTACGTCGAAAGGGTGGAGCGCTCCGGCATTCTTCACTATCAAAGGTGGAAGCTTCGGATTGCAGATCGGCGGCCAGGCTGTTGATTTGGTCATGCTGATCATGAACCAGGATGGCATGAAGAACCTGCTCTCCAGCCAGTTCAAATTGGGCGCCGACGCCAGCGTAGCCGCCGGGCCGGTCGGCCGGCATGCCGCGGCGGACACCGATTGGAAGCTACGGGCACAAGTGCTGAGCTACTCGCGGGCGCGGGGCCTGTTCGCCGGACTTGAATTGAGCGGCGCGGTCGTCGAGCAGGACAAAGACAGTACGCGCGAATTTTACGGACGCATGGTGCCCTTCAGCACTTCTCTGACCGGAACGATCGACGCGCCGCCGAATGCCTATCCATACCTAAACACATTGGCGAAGTGGGCGAAGGGCGCGGCAGGTAGCCCGCCGGCACCGAAGAGCACTTCAGACAAGAAATGACGGTCATTTGCAAGGGAACTTCTCGGCGTGCTTTGCCCCGCCCTTGTAAACCGAGTAGCACTGAGCCTGGCGATAGAACTGGCTGTCAAAGTGGTAGATGATGTAGTTTTCTGTATCTGCCGAGCTGTTGGCTGCAATAACGAAGTTTTTGTGCCCGGCATGGGTTTTCGGCTGGAAGCCGAACGCTGATGCGATGGGCGCCTGATCTTTGAACATCGTCAGCCACTTTCCACTGGATCGGCCCAGGACCCAGGTTTGGCAGTTTCCGGTGCCACCGCAAAGAAGTTCGATACCTTGAATTACAAGCCCCTCCTCATTTCCCAGAGAAACGCGCCGCCCGCGGAGTTCCGTTTCCCAAGAATCGGGGACGTCGAAGCTGGTGGTCTCCAGTTGTTCGCAAATTTGCTTGATCTCCGGAGAGCTCAACTTGGCCGCTTGCAGCGTTTCGCTGGCTTTCAAATGGTCCATGGGAGGGAGGCTCACTGATTGAGCAAGGGCAATTGCCACGAACACACATGCCAAAGCACAGGCTTTCAACCCGACAGAGGTCATTGATATCTCCGTATGCATCGAGATTATGGCACGCAAAGCCACAGGACCATTGCCGACTTGTCTACTCAAGGAATAGCCACAGTTTCGACGAACTCTGCCGGACTTTTTTGACCTGAAATTTGGCACCAGCACGAGTGTGGATGATTTGTATCCTGAGTTACCCCGGCTCCTTATTACTGAAGTGAAGTGACTGGCGTGCCGAGATTCAATGCGAAATGCAATGTATTATGACGGCGTTCGCTAGAATTCAAGTGGCGATTGGCTGCTTTTATCAAAGTTGGTTGTAGCCGCATTTGGAGGATTCATGAAGAGGCTGTTCGCAATTTCAGCTTTGCTGTTGGCATTTACGTTGCCGTCTGTTGCACAAGGCATTCGGCTATCCCTGAGTGACCAGAAGCGCTTTGACAGCTACTATTCGCGCTGGCAAGAGTATCGCCGCACAAACAATAGCAGTGAAGTCGTCAGCATGGAAAAGCGCATGCAGGATGTTTACCGGCACTACGGCATTCCTGCAGGTACGCCATACGGAAACGTCGCCTCTTCCGGCAACCGAACCTGGAGCAGGCAGGCCCCCGACCGCAATTGGGACAGAGACCGCGATCGGGATCACCGGGATTGGGACAGAGACCGTGATCGGGACCGTGATAGAGATCGCGACTGGGACCGCGATCACGACAGAGATCACCATGATCGTGGACTACATCGCGGATGGTACAAACACCATCGCGATCACGACGATGACCGGGATGGGGATCATGACCGGCATCGCCACAGCGATCGCGATCGCGACCACGACCATGACCATGACCATGACAAAGATCATGATCATGATCGCTAATTGGCGGCCATAATAATGGAACACAACGCGACAACCCCGCCAACGCGATTGGGCATCTTGGCGTGGGATGGTCAAAGAGGATAGAAGTCGACCTCACGAACTTCAGGGCTGGCAGGAGATTGCCGAGTTTCTGGGATTGCCTGTCGCAACAGCACAGCGATGGGAGAAGTCAGGAATGCCGGTCCATCGTGGTGGACGATATGTGTATGCCCTGCCTGAGGAACTGAATCGCTGGGTCGCCAAAGAGTCGTCCTCCCGCTCTCCTGTCCACATTGCGACCGAAGGCGCGGATCTCACCTCCGATCTCAAGCGTGCTCTTTCTGAAGCTCGGCATAGACGAAAGCCCTCGCGCAAAGCTGCCTAGCTAGGTGTGACGAATTCACTTCAGATCGCTCAGATAATACGATCCGGCCCTTGCGGGTGCGCTAGTGTTTCAGTGCCACCATCGTCACTGCGATAAGGACAATATTCCAGGAAACTATCCCCGTGTAGAACAGGTTTGCCACCCACAGCAGCTTCTGCACTCGCCACGCAATGATGACAGCGAGCGCCTTGCTGACGGCAACGCCGCCGATGGGACCAAAAATGGTCGCCATGCGCGCCACCAGAGGATTCACTTCATAACCGCCAAGATGAAACGCAAACAGAGTGGTCGCGAGGTCGAGAAGCTGGAGCGCAACGAAGCTCCACTTAGCTTGAAATATTTTCGTCATCTGAGTTCCCGGGCGGCAAACTGACGTAGTGGCAAACGGAACTCCACTGGCAAGACTATCAGGATTACCCGTTCCACATTCCATACTCTCTCGCGGACCCGAACCCGTTCCAGTGACGTCAGTACTTAAATTCCCCAGCGTGATCTTTGATGCTCCGCAAATGGAACAGGTTCCCAATTTCGTGATCCCATGTTCGGAGATGGCGACAGGCTATACAGGGAACCGAGTAGAGTGGTAGGGGATAAAGAGGAGCTTCAGGCGGCGACGGTGGACGCGGAATGCTCAACAGGCAGACGAACCATCACACTAGTCCCCCTGCCTTCGCCGTCGGAATTGATTTCGAGACTGCCGCCCAGTTGCCGGACTCGTTCACGCATGCCACGAAGTCCGACACCGGGAGTTCCGGTGTCGGCCACTTCATCCTGCTTTGCCCGTGAAAGTCCTCTGCCTTCGTCGGCAACGGTGACGACGACCTCGCCGTCAGAGTGCCGGAGGCGAATTCTCGCTACCGAACTGCCTGAATGACGGTGGATATTGGTCAGGCATTCCTGCACCACACGAAAGATTGTGGTTTCAAGCTCGCTCGAAAGGCGCCCAAATTGGCCAGGCAGGTCTAGATCGACTTTGATCTTACTGCGCTGGGCGAATCCATCCGAATACCACCGAAGAGCTGATGCAAGACCTGCCTCATCCAGCAGAGGAGGATGCAGAAGATGCGAAATTGTGCGGATCTCTGTGTTGAGATCATCGACCAGAGAAGCACTGTCAGTAACGGCGCTGATGGCTTTGCTGAGCCGCTCCAAATCGGCTTTGACAGTAGACAGATTCATTCCCAGCGCAACCAGCATCTGGCCGACACTGTCGTGCAGTTCGCGGGCGATGCGCCGGCGCTCGTCATCCTGCAATTGCATGAGACGTGCTGAGAGTTCGCGGAGACTGCGGTTGGCAGCATTGAGTTCGGCGGTGCGCTGTTGCACTCGATTTTCGAGGTCGGCGTGAGCTCGCTGCAAAATTTCGTTGTCCCGGCGACGAGCTTCGCCCATCAGAATGAACAGTCCAGAAACCAGCAGGAACGTGATAAGGCCAATCGCCTGCTCGAAGCTCGTTATTTGGAAAGAGTGCAGAGGCCGGATGAACCAATACCGTGCGGCTACCGCAGAAACAATAACAGTTAAAATTGAGGGAAGCAGCCCACAATACCAAGCTGAAAACCCAATCGCCGCAATCAGCGTGAGGTATGGGTTGTAGCCGTGAAGAATATCCCTCAGGGCCCATTGAGCCAAAAACGCAAAAGCAGCGGCCAGTAGGGCAAGGCCATAGCGTGCGGCGGGATGATTAAGAAGCCGTGCAGACAAACTAGAATGCGTTCTCATACGCTCGGATGAAACTTTATACAAGCCGAGGGTCTGACCCGGCAAAGAAGCGCACTTAAATGTTATATCAATCCAAACCAGAGTCAAAGAATAGTTGGTGCAGGGTTTGGGCTATACTGTGCCGAGAGTCGTAAGTCATTGAAAACAAATGTCACCGGTGCTGGGTTTCGCTTGGGCGGATAGATCGTCAACGCTGTTTGGGAGCGGCATCTGGGCTTTTTCCTTCTCCCGCTTTTGCATTTTCTGGCTGTTGCTCATCTTTGTTGATGTACTGCACGATGAGGGAAATCCGGCGATTCGACGGGTCTTGCGGATCGTTCGGTTTGCGAAGCATCTGATCAGCGAAACCTCTGACTTGGGAGATCTGGTCTGGTCGCACTCCATTTTGCTGCATCAATCGCCGCGCAGCGTTGGCGCGGTCGACCGAGAGCTCCCAGTTCCCATAATCGCCGCGTTTGGTAAAGGGCCGTGAATCGGTGTGGCCTTCAATGGAAATTCGGTTTGGAACCTTTCCTAATTCCTGTGCGAGAAGGACGAGCAATTCTTTTCCATTGCCGTTGGGCCGCGGACTGCCAACATCAAAAAACGTCCCGGTTTCTGTTTCCATCATCTCGATGCGCAGCCCTTCGGAAGTGATTGTCATTTCGATCTGATGTTGCAACTTGTCGAAGTCGGGCATTTGCTGGATGGTTTTCTGCAATTTTTCCATCAAGTCGGAGACATTATCTTTGGTGATGGTGAAGTTCTCTCCCGCGCCGACGTTCTTGCTGCCCATTTTGTTGGCTGTGCCGGAAGGATCGCGGAAGTACCCGGCGATGGCTTCCCTCACGGGCTTGCTGGTATTGAGCAGCCAGAGCACGATGAAGAGCGCCATCATGGCGGTGACGAAATCTGCATAGGCAACCTTCCAGGCGCCGCCGTGGTGTCCACCATGACCCGCTTTCTTCTTGATAATGATGATGGGGCGGGCGCTGTTCTCCATACTTATTCCTACGCGGGCGCAGCTTCGGCAGCGGGCGCAGCCGATTCGCTTCCGCCACCGCGACAGGCCTTTTCCAACTCCTGGAAAGTGGGACGGACGTGCCCCGGTATGGCGCGTCGGGCGACTTCGACGGCCATGATGGGCGCGGTGCCCTTTAGAAAAGAGAAAATCAAAACGCGCAAAACATGGAGGAAAGCGTGCTCTTCATCGGCGGCTTTCGCCATGTTTGAAGCCAGCGGGCCGACCAAGCCATAGCAGAGCAGAATTCCGA
>DAIMDJ010000072.1:1533-9445 GCA_036725905.1 Terriglobales bacterium | reverse complement strand
TAGTCTTGATTCATCAAGACGCTTTTGCCGCCGACTACCAAGAAGACGAATACGCTTTTTTCATGCCGTTTCAAAAGCCGGTTAACGTTCCTATCGCCGCAGCTGGGGGATAATCCAACCCACCAACGCCCGCGTCCACTAGCAGCGTTTGTCGTGGCGGCTAAAGCCGCCATCTCTTTGCGCGGCTTTCGATATGGCTGAAGCCATATCCTGACACGAACCGCGAGTGCCCGTGGAAGAGCGGCTCTTCAGAGCCGCGTTCGTGTCCTGAAAATAATCCGCCCTTTAGGGCCTGTCACGGGCTCAAGCCCGCTGTTTCCGAGTCTCGATCTTACGCTGCCATAAATGGCCGCTCTTCCACTTGTCGCCGGCCGGTCCACGCACGTGTCGAACAAGAGTGTCCGACCCATACGGCTCGACGAATTACTTCACACTGTCTTCCGCATCAACACATGTTTACTGAACCGCGTGCCGAACGGAGCTACGACTGTGAATCCCCGCTTCTCGAACTTGGGCGGGTTCTGTGTCGGTGAGCGCACCTTGACTGCGCCAACTCACCACAGCTCACGTAGCCCGGACGCCCTCCTTCGACTTTGCTCACCACGGCACGCGTAGGACTGTGTCCTCGCATACATCTCATGACAAATTGCGCTTAACTCCCGGCTATAATTCACGTCCTCGTGGTCTGTTCAGGAGGATATTGCGATGAATCGCGAACGGGCGCTGAAGATTTTGTTGGTATTGGTGGGATTGCTGTTTACGGCGGCAATTTATCCAGTGACGATGACCCTATGGTATAGGAATCAGCCCTCATATGAAGGTGCGATGGGGCTCAGTCTCTATGTCACGCTCGGGATTCTCTTGCTGATAGCTGTGCGGAACCCATCGGCACATCGCAGCCTGATCGCCTTCGCCGCATGGTCGAGCTTTGCTCACGCAGCGGTAATGACGGTCATGGTATTCCGCGATGCGCGCTCACGCGATGAGTGGCCGGCCCCGGCTATCCTGATTGCCATTGGCCTAGCCATGATGGTACTGGCTCCGGCAAAGCAGTTAGGAGAGCGGGCATCCGCAGCCGGAGCGTAGGCTCGGCGGGTCGCCCACTCTCCAAATTCCCAAAAACCAGGGTGGCGGGTGGCGCCACTTTTCCCACATTCCCAAACACGAGGGTGCCCATCCTTCGACTGCGCTCAGAGCCTGCCCTGAGCCTGTCGAAGGGACAGGTTTTCTCGCCTTTTCTGCGAGAAGTGGGGCTTTTCGAAATCCAGAATTTGGGCTACTTCGCTGGGATCAAATCAAATTTGCCGGACGACTCTTCGTAGAACAGCGCGCCTTCTTTCTTATCTCCGCCGCTCCAATGCTTGTGCCCTCCGGGAACACGTATGAAATCACCCGGGCCCACGCGCTTCTCACCGGCGTCGTCCTTGTACAGATAGGCGCCCTTGATCACGACAAGCCAGACATCGTTCGTGTGAGTGTGCATTCCGGCGTCGAAACCCGGCACGAACTTAGTGAACGTGCCGTGCGCTCCCATACTTGCATCTCCCCAGATGGGGGCCATCGAGGCACCGCTGGCACCGTTGGGACTTACACTAAATTTTGCGTCTTTGGCGGAAACAAAGATGACTTTTTCGCCTTCAGCTTGTCCCTGCACCCGCCCGATGGACCACGCGAACAAGAGCGCCACCGCCACCCCAATCATCAACAGTGATCGTTGCATGTCATTCTCCTCGGTTTTTTTCGTTGTAGTTCTCGATTCAAACTTAAAGGCGGACGCATTTTACACCGGTAAGCCGCGTTTTCTCCGGTAGAATGACCTTCCTCTCGGTCCGTTCTGCCGAATCGGTGATCGGCGTGTACGTGCACTTTTTCCTATTTTAGTTTTTGGCAGGAGGGCACAGTGATTCGAGAACGAGCGCTAAAGATCGTGTTGGTGATAGCGGGGTTGCTCTTTGTAGCTACTGTTTACGGGCTGGTGAAACTGCGTGAGGAAGAAACCCTGCAGATGATGCTCAGCATTTACGTCACGCTGGGAGTTTTCCTGCTGCTTGCATCACGCAACCCGTCCGCGAATCGCAGCTTGATCGCCTTCACAGCATGGTCGAGTTTTGCTCACGCCGCCATTATGGCGGTGCAGTCATTGCATAATGTGAGCGAACGCGGACATCTGCTGGCCGGCGTACTTCTGTTTGTTATCGTCGGTGTAGCATTGATCGTGCTCGCGCCAGCAAAGCTAAGAGTGGCTGGGGAATGATCGCAGCGAGGCTGCCCCAACCCGCGGTTTTCGAAGGGTGGGGAAACCCCGATGGAGTGCGTTACCTACAACATTGTCGGACAAGAGTGTCCGACCCACATGGTCAATGCTCATCGCCGCAGCTCCGGGATCATTCTCTCCAGTAACTCCCGCGCATTCACAGTCAGGTTCGCCCCGCGGCTAAGGCCGCCATCTTTGCGGGCTTCCGATATGGCTGAAGCCATATCCTGACACGAACCGTTTCCCTCAAAGGCCGCCATTGATCGCAGCAACTTCTGCCGGCTGAAAGATTCCCGGATCGGGATCAGCATTTCAATATTGTGATAACCATCACAGCTACGGGCTTCGAATATGTGAGATTCGTGTCAGGGCATGGCTTCAGCCGTGCCGTAATACGGCGAAGGAGACCGGCTTCAGCCGCTGCGTATGGCGATTCCCATCCGACATGCAGATCCTGAAAACGTTGCAGCCGGCGCACGCACCTTCTTCGTGACGTCTTCAATCGCGGGAAAGCGCAATCTTCTACAATCCGACCGCTCTGCTCGGCTTTTCATTCGCGTGCTGTACGACTACTGTGCACAAGGAAAATTCCGTTTACACGAATTCGTCGTGATGCCTGATCATTTTCACGTTCTCCTAACGATTGATGCTGGGATGACGATTGAGCGTGTTGCCCAGTTAATCAAAGGCGGATTCGCCTTCCGAGCTGGCAAGGAAATCGGAATGAGGTCTCCAGTCTGGCAGAAGGGTTTTTATGATGCGCGCGTATGGCACTCGCAGCAATATGAGCGGTCGCGAGAATACATTCATAACAATCCTGTGAAACGCGGACTTGTCAGGGACGCGGACCAATATCCCTATTCTTCAGCAGACGGTGGGTTCAGACTTGACCCGGTGCCGCAGGGGCTAAAGCCTGTCTCGTTAGACGTTCAGAGCGGCACGGCTGAAGCCATATCCTGACACGGAACTTTTCGCGCCAGCCTGCTGCTCCGCTCCGAGCCCTCTCTTTGTTTGCCGTCTCGCGACTGCCACGTGCGAGGTTTGTGTCAGGGCATGCCTTCCATAGGTTGCGGAAAAACTCGCGAAAGCAGATTCCTCACCGCTAAAGCGGTTCGGAATGACAAAAGGTAAACGGTTTAGCGGCACCAGTAAGCTCATTTCCCTTCCCAAGTAGGTCCCAAAGCAGAGTTTTTTCGCAGCCTGTGAAGCCGTGCCCTTACCCGAATGCCGCCGAGCTATCCTCGGCCGGACAGCCCGTTCGATAATGCTCAGGGCAGGCTTGGGCGGCAGTCCCTACACAATCGGGCGGAACGGGCGAGACGCCCGTCCTCCACAGAATCGTCGGCACACAAGTCTGGCGAGCGAGGCTCGGGTGGGACGGCTCGCCCAAGTATCGCAACAACGGCGAGATCCAGGCCAAAGTGTAATATGCGCGGATTTGCCGATAGAATGAACCCCTTGAACTGAGGAGAACATTATGGTCTCTCCCGGAGTGGATCTCTACAACACCGCATACGGAAACTATGAGCGCGACCTCTATCGCGAAGTGCGGCTTGAAACCTATGGAGAAGATTTCGGCCAAACAAGTTGGGTGACGACAGAGGAGTCTCACGAGATCCCGCGCCTGCTGGGGCTCACGTCCGCGTGCTCAGTTTTAGAGATTGGTTGCGGTTCGGGCGGTTACGCATTGCATCTGGCAGAGACTTACCGCTGCAACATTGTTGGCTTGGATCTGAACGCCGAAGGGATCAGAAATGCGAATGCTCTAGCGGAACAGAAGAAGTTAGGCGCGCTTTGCCGGTTCCAAGAGTGTGATGCTTCGCAACCTCTTCCATTCGCGGATGAGAGCTTCGATGCCGTGTTCTCGAACGATGTGCTGTGTCATGTGCCGGGGCGCCTCGGGTTGCTGCGTGAAATTTTCCGCATCTTAAAAGCGAGCGGCCGGCTGCTGTTCAGCGATGCGCTGATCGTGGGCGGAATGGTCTCGCACGAGGAAATCGCGATGCGTAGCGCCATCGGTCATTACTTTTTCTCCCCTCCCGGTGAAAACGAAAAATTGCTGGAACGCGCAGGTTTGAAGTTGATTTGCGCTCGTGACACGACCGACTCCGCTGCCGGAATCTCCAGGCTGTGGCGCGATGCCCGGGAGAAAAGGAAAGCGGAATTCATGGCGGGTGAAGGAGAGACTAACTTCAGCAGCCTGCAGCGATTCTTGGATTGCGTGCACAAGTTGAGCAGCGAACGGCGACTGCTGCGTTTCTTGTATGTGGCAGGGAAGTAGTTGTCGGAGAAATCTGTCTGGAAGATTCGCAAAATTGTCAGGGTTTCGATTTTCCGAATTCCCAACGGATTGCATTAAATTTCTTGCTTTGTGCCATTTTATGAGATTGTAATTCTGCGTAGATCTCTCGGCCCAGCGTCGCGTTTGGCCGAGACCCCCCAAACCGCGCTCACAAACCAGAGCAAACGGACGAGAAAGATCATTTCCTTTTCATTTTCCGAACACCGAACGCAATTTAAGTTGTTTGCTTTGTGATAACTCGCGAATTTAGCTTGACGGTGAATTCCGTACCTAATTTCCCGTTTCGGAGGTTTCACCGTGAAAAAGCTGTTTCAAGTTCTCACCCTTCTCGGAGTTCTCGCCTGCACGTTTTCAGCTTCAACCCGCGCATGGGCTGACGGCTTGCCCTGGCCTAAGTCTGCGACCTGTCTGTCCAACGTTTGCTAAAACAGGACTGTGCATGGCTAATTGTGGACTGGCTGCCAGACCTGCTATTCTTCCCGCGGTCAGTCCATCATGTTAGCTGTATTTCCTTACGCGCTCTGGCTCATGGCGTCAGCCTTGCAATCTGCCATCGCGGTCCGGATGTGGGCTCGACACCTGTATCGCGACTACCCGCTGTTCTTT
The DNA here is from genome assembly GCA_036725905.1 of Terriglobales bacterium. Classification (GTDB taxonomy): domain Bacteria; phylum Acidobacteriota; class Terriglobia; order Terriglobales; family Acidobacteriaceae; genus QIAB01. The sequence continues at coordinate 4,283 of DAIMDJ010000072.1, read as the reverse complement.
GCCTATACACTGAGTCATCTGTTGAGCGTTCCCGTCGTACTCTATTGCTACCGGCTGGGCGATCGCGACCTCTATCGGAATGCCTATGCGGGTTTGGAGATTGTTTTTGCGGTGCTCAAATTTGGGGTCATTTGTGAGCTTTTTTCACATGTTTTCCGGCCATACGATGGTGTGCGGGGATTGGGTTCTGTCCTCTTGCGCTGGGGCAGCGTGATCCTGTTGCTGATTGCAGTGGTTGTCGCGGCTTCAAGCAGCGGATCTGATTCTGATAGGTTCCTTGCGGGATTATTCGCTATCGAGCGCAGTGTAGAGCTCGTACAAGGCGGCCTACTACTACTTCTCTTCATATTTTCGTCATCTTTGGGACTTCGTTGGCAACATCGCACGTGGGGGCTTGCGCTAGGTCTTGCGGTTGTCACGAGCGTCGAGCTCGCCGCCTTTACGTTAAGGGCTCAATTAGGTGCTACAGGGCATGACATTCTCTCCTTAATTTCAAACGCAGCCTATGACTGCGCAGTCCTGATCTGGCTACTCACCCTGTATACTCACAAGGCCGAGCATCATTTCGAACATCGTGTGCAGTCCTGGGACGTAGATTCCTGGAACCGCGCACTGCTCGATCTGCTGCGTCGCTGATTCTGCAAGTATTACTTATTCCTCTCAGCGCAACTCTACCGCCCTCCCGGTGCGGGCGGATTCGCGGGCGGCATCCAGGATTTCCATGACTTGCACGTTGAGCGTGCTTGAAAGAGGATCCTCCACCGGCTTGTTGTTGCGTATGCAATCGAGGAAATACGCTATAGGATTGCTCGTCTCGTGCGGGACTGTACTGAGCGTAACGGGCTCGCCTTCGGGTGTAGGTTGAGTCTTCTGATCGGAGGCAGAGCGGAAGAATAAGTCGCCACGCCTTGCAAGCAGGCTGCCCTTCGGGCCGAAAACGTATACCCGATCCATGTTGTAGGGCCAATCCCATGAGGCTTCTACAACCACCGTCGCATCGGGGTAGTCGAGAACGATGGTGGCGTCGTCATCCACGTTGTTGTGCTGCCCGGCTTTGAGCTTTCGCGTTGTCGCATAAACTCGCGTTGGACGCCCCTTGAGCCAGAGCGCCCATTCGGCGCCGTAGCATCCGAAATCCATGATGGCGCCGCCACCGTTCTTTACAGGATCGTACAGCCAATCGGCAAATTCTTTGGAGACGCCGATCTCTTTGGGTCCTTGGTGGCCATATTGCACGATGATCTTCTGCACCGGCCCAATCTCGCCCGCTTTCACGCGATGAAACAAATCGTGACTCGAGGCGGTCCAGGCATTCCAATAATTCACCATCAATTTGATTCCTGCCTGATCCGCTAGCCGTTGCATTTCGCGTGCGTCAGCGGCATTGGTCGCCATGGGCTTTTCCGTCGAGTAGTGAATGTGGCGCTTGGCGCATTCGCGCAAAATTTCGAGATGGCGATCATTTGCAGTGGTGACGAACACTGCCTCCGGTTTGGCTTCGTCGAGCATGTTTACGTAATCGGAATAGAACCTCACAGTCTTCGGAACTTGGGACTTGGCTTCGTTCACCAGGTTGGGATGCGGATCGGCTATCGCTACGAGGTCAGCTTCAGGTTCGGCTGCGATGTACTTCAGCAGTTCCCAGACGTGATCGTGGTCGAGACCGACGATTGCCAGACGGGTCTTTGCTTTTGGAGTTGGCGATTGCGAATCAGATGCGAACGCCAAACGAGAAAATAAAAACGAAGCTGCCAATAATGCAAATAGCGAGAGTGGCGATTTCATGGCGGCCTTAAGTTTTAGTGGGCCTGGCTTAGCGCCAGCTTTTTCTGCATCTCCTCCAACGAAATGCCTTTGGTTTCCGGATACACGAACAGGACCACAAAGAACTGGACGATCATCATCAGAGAAAAGAAGATAAATGGATAGCCGCCGGAAGAGGCTGCCATAAGCGGGAATGTGCCGGAGATGAGCGCATTCATGATCCAGTGAGTGAAGCTGCCCAAGCTCTGTCCCTTGGCGCGAACGTTGTTGGGAAACACCTCGCTCAGATAGACCCAAATGACGGCGCCTTGTGAAAAAGCAAAGAAGGCGATGTAGCCGATCAGAAGCCAGAGCAGGAATCCCTGATGCTGCGCGGTGAAAAAGATTATGGCGACTCCGGCCAAGCATACGGCCGTGCCAATGGAGCCAATGAGAAGCAGCGTCTTGCGTCCAATCCTGTCGATAACCGACATAGCAAGAATAGTGAAGAGCAAATTGGTCCCACCCACAGCCACGGCCTGCAGGTTGCCGGACACTTTGCTGAACCCGGCGTGCGCAAAGATGTCATTCAGGTAATAAAGGATGGCGTTGATTCCGGCAAGCTGATTGAACATGGCAACGCTTACCGCTAGGAAGATCGGAAACAGATGAGTGCGAGTGAATAACGCTTCTCCGGCCTGCTGCTGTTCGACACGAATCGATTCCACGATTTCTTGTAACTCTTGCTCGAAGTTTTCCTCGCCTATCATCTGTAGAACGCCTCTCGCTTCCGTGATGCGCCCTTTTTTCGCCAGCCACCGTGGGCTCCGGGGGATGCCAAACAGCATCAGAAAAAAGAGTGCCGCGGGGATGGCGGTCACGCCCAGTTCCCATCGCCATTCTGCCGCTCCGAAACCCCGAAGCCCGATCAGATAATTCGAGAAATATGCGAGGAGAATTCCGAATACCACATTAAACTGGAAAACTCCTACCAGGCGTCCGCGCAA
>DAIMDJ010000072.1:0-1433 GCA_036725905.1 Terriglobales bacterium | reverse complement strand
GCGACTATGGTGCTCTTGACCAGAGACGGGTTCAGCTTCATACACGCTCCAGACGATCAATCTGCACCGCACGAGAATCGGAAGCCGTAAACGAGTGCCGGGACAATGTAGTTCAGACCACGATGGAATGCCAGCGGCATTATCACAAATGCCCAACGCCTTGTGCATCAAGGCATACTTAATTGTTCAGGATCGGATCAATGGTTAACGGTAACCGTTTAGCGTGAGCAAACGGTCAATCACTGGTCGGAACTGCACGGCCCTGCATGGTTTCGCTATACTAATTAAGGTATGCCGATCCTGAAAAACATCGCTGCTATCGCTAAGGGCATGAGCATCACTTTCCGGGAGATGCTTGCTCCGACGGTAGTGGAGAATTATCCGGACGGGCCGGGACCGCTGAAGGGAGCAAAATTTCAGGAGCGCTATCGCGGAGTGCACGTCTTGCAGCGTGACGAGAACGGTCTGGAGAAGTGCGTGGCTTGTTTTCTTTGCGCGGCAGCTTGCCCTTCGAACTGCATTTATATCGAGGCGGCGGAGAACACGGCTGAGCACCGGGTGAGCGGCGCAGAGCGCTACGCCAAGGTTTACAACATTGACTACAACCGCTGCATTTTTTGCGGATATTGTGTTGAGGCATGTCCCACAGATGCAATCACGCATGGGCATGGCTTCGAGGTTGCCGCGTTTAATGCCAGCGATCTGGTCTATCGCAAAGAGCAGATGCTGGCGCCCGTGCCAGCACATATAGGAGCAAACGCGGTGTTCAATCAAGATGAAGTTGCGGCCGGTGCGCCAGCCGTGGTTGCGCCAGGAGAGTAAGAAGTTCAATAGATTTCACGAACTGACGACGCCGGTCCTGCGAGGGCCGGCGTTTGTGCATGGAAAGCAAATTCGGGCCACGGATTTCGCGGATGAACACAGATTAGAAGAGGCAACCAGGTGCCAAGCGATCGACGATCAACAACGATTTCGCTGAGGGCTGACGGCTGATGGCTGACTTTCTCCAAGCCGTGCTTGAGCGCGTCGTTATCTACGACGGCGCGATGGGGACGAACATCCAGTTCCGCAATCCCAGTGTGGACGATTTCTGGGGCAAGGAAGGATGTAACGAGTTGCTGGTGCTGAGCCGGCCGGACATCATTAATGACATTCATGCAAGTTTCTTCACGGTTGGTTGTGATGTCGTGGAAACCAACACATTTGGCGCGACGCGGGTTGTTCTGGCGGAATACGATTTGCAGGACAAAGTTGCTGAACTGAACATCGCAGCGGCCAAAATCGCCAAAGAAGTAGCGCAGCAGTTCTCGACCAAAGATAAACCTCGGTTTGTGGCCGGTTCTATCGGGCCTACAACCAAGCTCCCCTCGCTCGGACATATCAAATTCGACGACATGGTCGCGGGATATTTCGAACAGGCCAGCGCTCTGATC
>DAIMDJ010000071.1:0-9445 GCA_036725905.1 Terriglobales bacterium | reverse complement strand
GAAACGGCCATGCGCAAGCTGACCCACGATTGGGCTCTCGCCTGCAACGGGAAGCACCTTGAGGATCTCGTCAGCCTCTATATCGCCGATGGACTGGTTCTGCGTTCCAATGTTCCTCCTGTACGCGGAACGTCCGCCATTCGCGAATTCTTTTTCAGTATCCTCGGGGCCGGCTTGGGAGATGTGGAACTGGAGCCACTGCGCGTTGAGGTTTTCGGCGAGATCGCCTACGAGGCTGGCCGCTTCAACATGCTTGTCCCCGTTGCAATGGGTAAGCGCCGTGAAGAACGTGGAAAGTACATGATTCTCGCCGCCCGCCAGGCTGGCGACTGGAAAATTATCGCTGATTGCTGGTCCAGCGACTTGAATCTTGCGGTCGCCTCGGAATCAAGCACTTCATCGCCTGCCGCTCAGCCGGCACGGCCACAGCGTAAATCCTAAACTCACCCCTCTACACCGAGCTTCCCGAGAGCTTCGCGCAACTGACCCAGATTCTCCATTTCGATTGTATTCATCCCAAGCCCCCGCGCACACTCCAGGTTTAAAGCACGATCGTCAATAAAACAGCACTCTTGTGGCGACTTTTGCGTGATATCCAAAGCCAGGCGATAGATTCCTTCCTCCGGCTTCCGCAATCCTACAAAACAAGAGCTCACGAAAAGCGTGAAGATTTCCCGCAGTCCAAATTTGTTTATCCGGTATAAGTTCAGCTCCGTAGATTCATTGTTGATGGTAGCCATCAAATACTTGCCCGAATTACTAAGCTGCCGGGCAAATTCCAGAACGTCGGATTGGGGTTGCGAAAGCGAAAACATGTATCGCTTAAAGTCGTCTCGCGTGAACGGCCGTGCCCGGTAAAAAATCGTACGTTCCAGATATTCATCCAATGTGATCTTCCCGCGCTCCAGCGACGAAACCACCATCTCATGCCGATCATGAAATCCTTCTTCGTCTAATTTGAATTGCTCGAGTGCCTGTTCTCGCTGTGCGCGGTCCCATGCGTTTGTAAGTAAGACGCCTCCCACGTCCCAGAAAATCGCGCTAATCTGTGGCAAGACCTACCCCTCCGAGTGGGAATGATTCATGGAAAATAATACAGGTTACGCTCGATGTAGGGGTCTAACGTGTGGGATCGCCGCAGATCAACTTCTCGCTTGGAATGACCGGTCTTAGCTGAAAGACGCACTCCGCGCCTTGGCGGCGCCCCTCTGTTTGCCCGCCGTCTTGCCCGTCGTTTTGCCCGTTGTGCGCCGGGTGCTGGGGACGTAAGCGCAGGAACGAAAATCGTAGTGTTGGGCCAGGCAAGCCGGACAGAGATGGAGTTGATGCACCTTACACTGAATCACCGGAGTGTCACTGCCACATAGTTCGCAGCCACCGCGGACACGTCGCGCACTGTTTTTGCTTTCCGGCGCTGATGCAGCGGCAGATTGCAATCCGCGAGCCTTGAGGTACATGCCCGACGCGGTAATCAGCGCTCCAAACGAGAACACGCACGCCGCTAATGCTAATACGCTGCTGTCCGGGTTTGGTCCCATCGCAGCTGGAACCAGGCAGAGCCCGATAAACATCCCGAAAGCCCCTACTGCGATCATCCAATTGCCGGTGCGTGAAGACATGTACATTTCCTTCGCGCGAAGAGAGCGCGCGAGCCCGGGTAACCAACACCGAACATAACGGGTTCCCATGTCTAACTCCAGATGACGAAAGTCACCTTTCTCCCTTCTGGTGTCCCTTTTCGGACGAGGTGACCGCGGTAACTTGTTCCTCGTTCCTGTAGGGTCCTAACATTCGCAAGGTATGGCGCTTAAGTCGCTCATAGTGTGCGCGGATACAAAAGCACTACAAGTGCTCAGGCAAATTTTTGAAGATTTAGGCGTCGGGGTGGAGCACTGTGAGCACTCTGCTGTCGCAACTTCTCGCGTTGCGACCGGAAGTTTCGATGCAATCGTGATCGACGCTGCCGATCCGAACGGCCTGCAACTGATGTCGACTGCCCGCCACAGCTCCGAAAATCACACCTCTCTGATCGTTGTGCTGGTCGACGCACGGGAGCAGGTGCGGGAATTGTTCACCCAGGGAGCCAACTTTGTTTTGTACAAACCGATCACACCCGAGCGAGCCGCGAGTAGTCTGCGCGCCGCCCGCGGTATGATGCGGCGGGAAAAACGCGGCAAGTTACGGATTCGCCTCCACGCGCAAGCCACCATCGCCTACGCCAATGCGGAGAATGTGCCTGCCACGCTGCTCGATTTGAGCGAGGACGGACTGGCAATCCAATCTGAGCGCCGGCTGCCGCAACGCTGCAAGGTCTATTTCCAATTCAGTTTACCTGGGCAGAAATCTGTAGTCCGGCTTTCGGGAGAAGTGGTGTGGCAAGATACTTCCGGACGCGTCGGCATTCGCTTCGCTGATGTTCCGCAAGCCTCGCGTCGTGTCTTAATCGATTGGATAAAATCACAAGCTTTCGAGCAGACGCCATCTTTAAAAGCAGCAGCACCGCCCGCAAAAAACCGTTCAGCTGCCGTTGGACTGCTCGATTCACCCTCGAATCGGCGCGTGCAATCCCGCCATGCCTGCCGTCTCGGAGCAGATGTTTTCCGCCAAGGAAGCACCGTACCTAATCGCTGTGTGCTTAGCGACATCAGCGCCGGCGGCTGCTACGTGGAAACGACGGAGCCGTTTCCTGCGGGTGCTGCCGTCGAGATCATCGTTCGTACTCTTGCTATGAAGCTGCGCGTGCAGGGCGTCGTGCAGGTGGCACATCCCGGATTCGGCATGGGGGTCAAGTTCACCCTAAAAACTGCCGAGCAGCGTGAACAAGTGGAACACCTGGTCGCTTGCCAGGTTTCCGAAGAAGATATTCGCGTCTGAAGGCTTGCGAGTCGGAAGAGGACTACGCCGGGGCCCGCTCTTCATGAACCGCTTTTTGGAAGTACTCGAGCGACAGCCCCAGGCCTGTTTCAAGATCGATCTTCGGCTCCCATCCCAGAAGAGTTCTAGCCTTGGTGATGTCCGGCCGCCTCTGCTTCGGATCGTCTTGCGGCAAAGGTTCGTGCCGGATTTTGCTTTTCGATCCGGTAATCGCCAGCACACGGTGCGCACATCCTAAAATCGTAAATTCTCTCGGATTGCCAATATTTACCGGCAGGTGTTCGTCAGAGCTGGCCAGCCGCAGAAAGCCTTCGATTTCATCGCTTACATAACAGAAGCTGCGCGTCTGGCTGCCGTCGCCGTAGACAGTCAGATCGTCGCTGCGTAGCGCCTGTTTCATGAAATTCGGAATCACCCGCCCATCATTGAGCTGCATGCGCGGCCCATAAGTATTGAAGATTCGTGCGATGCGGGTGTCCACTTTGTGATAGCGGTGATACGCCATTGTGACCGCCTCGCTGAAGCGTTTGGCTTCGTCATATACGGAGCGCGGTCCAATCGGATTCACGTGTCCCCAGTACGTTTCTTTCTGCGGATGCTCCAAAGGATCGCCATAACATTCCGATGTAGAAGAAAGCAGATATTTCGCGTGATACTTGAGCGCTACATCAAGCGCGTGGAATGTTCCCAGCGATCCGGCTTTGAGAGTTTCGATTCCATGAATGGTGTAGTCCACCGGACTCGCCGGGCTGGCGAAGTGAAATACGTAATCGACTCTTCCGCAATCGAACGTCTCGTTGATGTCAAACTGGCGAAATTCAAACCGGCTTTCGTTGCGCAGATGCTCAAGATTGGATTGCCTACCGGTCAGCAGGTTATCAACCGCGACAACCGAGTAACCTTCACCCAGAAGCGCGTCACATAAATGGGAGCCGAGGAATCCCGCTCCGCCGGTGACCAGGGCACGTGGCTTGCTCATCATCGCTTGAGTTTTCTCGCCGGAGTGGCTGCGGCCGCGTTTTGAGTTTCCGGCGCGGAGGCCTGCCGCCCCACGCTATAGTAGGTAAACCCGCGCTGCGCCATGATTTCCGGATCGTAAAGATTGCGGCCGTCGATCACGATCGGATACTTCAATTCCTTGTATAAGCGCTTCAAATCCAATCCGCCGAACTCTTCCCACTCGGTAAGAATAAGCAATGCGTCAGCGCCGGCGGCGGCTTCATATGCGCTGTTCACGAAATCCACATTCGAATTCAAAATCTCGCGTGCGCGCCCCATCGCAGCCGGGTCATAGGCCGCGATCTGGCAGCCTTCCTGCAAGAGCGATTGCGCCAGTAGAACCGCGGGCGATTCGCGAATATCGTCCGTGCCTCCCTTGAAGGCCAACCCTAAAATCCCGATCCGCTTACCGCGTAGCGTCCACAACGCGCTGCGCACCTTGCGCAAAAAACGATGCCGCTGCTCTTCATTGATGCGCATCACTTCATCCAGCAGCCGGAATTCGTACCCGCACTCTCGCGCCACTGCTCGGAAGGCTGACAGGTCCTTCGGAAAACAAGATCCGCCGTAGCCTATACCTGGATTCAAGAACCGCGGGCCAATCCGGCTGTCCGATCCAATTCCCTCAACCACCTGCTGCACGTTCGCGCCTACGGATTCGCAGATCGATGCGACGGCGTTGATGAAAGAAATCTTCATCGCCAGAAACGCATTGGAAGCATGCTTGATCAGTTCAGCGCTTTTGGCACTGGTGACAATCAGTGGAGGTGGAACGCGTGCCCGGTCTGGTTTGGGAATCGCATCCGGCCGCTGATAGTAGCTGCCATCGCTGAGCGGCGCATAGATTTCGCGGAGCAGGGAAGCGCAGCGTTCGCTGTCCGCTCCAACTACAATCCGATCGGGATACAGAAAATCCGTGACCGCGCTGCCTTCTCGCAAGAACTCAGGATTAGAAGCGACATCGAAGGAATCCGGCGGCGCGGCGTTGCGCAGGATGATCTTGCGAATCCAGTCACTCGTGTAGACCGGAACCGTGCTCTTCTCAATCACAACCTTATAGCCGTTGATTGCCCCCGAAATGCTGCGAGCCACGGATTCCACGTAAGACAGATCAGCTTCACCTTGCTCCGTGGGAGGAGTGCCGACCGCAATGAATATTGCCTCGCTGGCCCGCACCGCCTTCTGCAAATCGCCGGAAAATTCCAGCCTGCTCCCGCGATGACGCCCGAGTAATTCCGGCAGGAAATTTTCATGAATTGGAACCTGGCCAGCTTTCAAGGCTGCGAGTTTTTGCTCATCGTTGTCGACCAAAATTACCTCATGTCCCAGGTCGGCAAAGCACGCCCCGGCCACGAGGCCAACGTATCCCGATCCCACAACTGCAATATGCATCCGCTGCTCCGGCTGTCTCGCAAGAACAAATTCGACAATTACTTTATCAGTTTTTCCTGCGGAGGTTGCGCGAATCACTCAACGCCGCCCTGGTCAGACATCACATCGATACGTGACGACAGTTACAGCTTCTGCTGAGGCAACTCTAGGACTCGCGACGTAGATCGTCGTTGCCCCAAATTGCAGGATTTCGAGCGAACAATTCAAGTCATGCGCTTGCGATCTTCTCTCGCGTTCCAACTTCCTCCCGCAGAAAACTCTTCCCCTTCCGCTCCGAGCCCAACACTACCACTGTCGCTAACACCAGAATGTTTGCGATCTCAAACCCTGCCAGCGCCCATGAATAACCAAACCTGCCGCTCAGCCGGTACTCAATCGAGTTCGTCCGCGCCGCGAACAAAATCCCGAGCTGATACGCAAGTCCCGGAATCAACCCTCGCGCTGCATCCGGCGACAATTCATTCAAATGCGCCGGAATAATTCCCCAGGCTCCCTGCACTCCCGCCTGCAGCAGACACGCGCCGATAATTAATATGGCGAGTGATCCCCCAAATGCCCATGCCGGAATCGCCACCAACGAAAGCGTTAGTGCGCCCAGGATGCTGTAGCGGCGTCCCAGCCGTTCAGAGAGCTGCCCGAACACAATCGCTCCGATCACCGACGCTATGTTGTACAAAATTGCCACATAGGAAACGACCGCTCCGCTGAATCCACGCGCCGACTTCAAGAAGTCGGGGTACAAATCCTGAGTGCCATGCGCAAGAAACATCATCAATGTCATCAGGACCACGAGATAGCTGAAGATTTTCCAGTGCTCGCTCGCCGCGCGCACGATCTCTCCTGTCGTGGCAGCGCGATGTTGCTGCCATGCAACCGATTCCCGCACGCGAAACCGAATATAGAACGCCAGCAGCGCAGGCGCTCCGCCCGCCCAGAACATTGCGCGCCATCCCCACGCCGGCAAAATGAAGCGCGCCGCCACCGCGGCCAGCAAATAGCCAACGCAGTATCCGCTCTGCACTATTCCCGACAGCACTCCCCTCCACTTTGCCGGAGCATTTTCCATGGCCAGCGATGCGCCCACTCCCCACTCTCCCCCCATGCCGATTCCGTAGATCGTTCGCAGAATCAGAAACACCGTGTAATTGGGCGCAAAGCCGCAGAGCAACTCGATCACGGAAAAGAACACCACATTCGCCATCAGTGGCTTGCGCCGCCCATATCGGTCGGCCAGCAGGCCGAAAATGAGCGCTCCCACGGGCCGCATCACCAGCGTAAAGAACAGCGTCTCCACGATCTTGCTTTTATCTACGTGGAAGTGCGCCGCCAGCGTGTCCATCAGGAATACGAGGACGAAGAAGTCGAACGCATCCAGCGTCCAGCCAAGAAAGCTGGCTGTTACCGCATGCCACTGGTCCGACCGCGATAGAGAGGAAGATTGAGCAGGATCGGGCAGGCTTTTCCCTTTGAATGATAGATAACCGCGCCGAAAGTGTACACCGCAACTGAGCTGGCGAGGGCCGAAGCCTGAGTCCGAAGTCCCCCATCTGTAAACACTTGAACCCAACGAAATAGAGAATTTCGGCCCGAAACATGTTGCTTTCGCGCCCCGATTCCGGGCTACTTACGGCCTGCCTTGGTAAATTGCTTAGGAAATAGCACTTCTCAACCTGCATTTATGTTGACATCCGGGCGATTTCAGGCGAGACTTCGCTGGATCGACTCTGGGGTGGTACCCATGCGCCTGCTCACCCCCCAGGGAGGGAACTCCCACCTTGTGAGCTGGCCACAGGCCCGCCGTGCCAGTGCTAAAGGTGTACTTGCATGGCTCATCAACCTATGTTGCTGCCGGATCCTTCCGAGCGCCCATTCCTACCTGAGGGCAGTTTTGCACCCGCCCGCGGCCCGGAGTGGCTGGAAGAGGATTCCGGCAACTATCTCGCCGAACTAGCCGCCAAACTGGCCTCACACGGTGGGGGAGAGTCCTCCGCCGATCTGGCGCTCGATCTCATGCTCAACAAGATCGTTGACCAGGCGCGTCTTGCTACTGCCGCGTCCGGTGCTGCCATCGCTCTTTCTAGAGATGGGGAAATGGTCTGCCGCGCTTCAGTCGGCGAAAGCGCTCCCGGATTGGGTGTTCGCCTAAATACGCGGTCCGGCGTCTCTGGGGCCTGCGTGCAAAGGAGAGAATTGCAGCGCTGTGACGATGCGGAGAACGATCCTCGTGTCGACGCCGCTGCCTGCCGTGACGCTGAGATCCGCTCCATTCTGGCCGTTCCCATCCTGGACCAGCAGGAATTACTGGGTGTGCTGGAAGTCTTTGCGTCGCGCACAAAGGCCTTCGACGACACTGACGTTTATGCGGTACAAGCCTTATCCCGGCGAATCGTCGAAAATCTTCGGCGTGCGGACGATGTGGGATCCTCAGTTGACGTGGCATCATCGGTTGAGGAGAAATCTGAAGAACAAAGACCCTATCAGGAACCAGTCTCGCCTCTTGCCGCTCTATCTCCGGTCTCGGAACCATCGCGAAGAGAGCCAGACCCGGTGCCGAAGCTAACCCACGAAGATCAAAAAGACGAGCAGCCATCTTTCGTTCCTCCCAAGCTCCTATTCGAGACCGAGGCTGCTACGCGCCGGGATTACTGGACTACAGTTCTCAGTTGGGTCGTCATTGTTCTTGCATTAGTGCTTGGCTGGATGGTCGGACGAGCGGGTTGGAAAACTGCTGTCAGTCTCTTCAAAGGGCAAACGGACGCAGTGTCTGTCGCGCCGGAAACCGAACAGACAAACACTTCATCGAAGAAAAAGGCACCGAATTTCGGCATCATGTCCGCTCCACCTCGCTGGGTCGGCAAGAAGAAGGAGTCGGCTTCCTCCAATGCTTCGACTTCCGACACATCCCAAGCAAAGGAAGAAGCTGAACCGCCTTTTGCCGGAGGCCTGCGCGTATACCAGAACGGGAGAGTTATTTTCCGGATCGGACCGTCAGTAGAAAAACCCACTCAAATGCCCGTGGAGCTTGCCGCACAGACCACTACCTACGAGGCGACGCCCATAGAGTCCGCAGCCGGGGCCGGGCCCAGGACTATTCCTGCAACTGTCATCAATAGCTATTTGATCAAGAAAGTTGAACCCGAGTACCCAGAGCAAGCGAAGCAGGACCACATTCAGGGTCTGGTTGAGCTGAAGGCATTGGTCGGAACCGATGGGACCGTGAAAGGAATCAAGGTCATCAGTGGAGACCCCCGCCTGGTGGATGCGGTCTCCAAAGCTGTGCGAGGCTGGTTGTTCAAGCCGTATGCTCCCGAAGGCAAGCCGATCGAATTCGAAACCGAGATTACCGTTAACTTTTCGCTCTCTGAGGAAACTCAGCAGCCCAGCAGTTCCACTCCTCAGTAATCTATCAATGGAGCACGGGCGTCCTCGCCCGTGCAAAGCCCAAGGACCAACGACTGACGCGAACGATCGCCCTCACCCGTTCGCCAGCTCTTTCGCCCGCTGTGCTGCTTTCACCACTGCTTTGATCAACGTCACGCGCAGCTTGCCTTCCTCGAGTTCAAGAATTCCATCAATCGTGCACCCTGCTGGCGTGGTCACCGCGTCTTTCAACAATGCCGGATGGTCTCCCGTCTCCAAGACCACAGTGGCCGCGCCCAAAGTCGTCTGGGCCGCAAGCAAAGTCGCAATATCGCGCGGCAATCCTAGCTTCACCCCTGCTTCTGCGAGAGACTCTAGGATGATGTAGATATAAGCCGGACCACTGGCGGAAAGCCCAGTAACCGCATCCATGTGCTTCTCGTCGACTACAACTGTTTTTCCCACGACGCTGAATAATGCGCATGCAGTCTCCAGATGACTGGCATCAGCGAACTTGCCTTTGCATACGCCAGTCATGCCGCAGCCCAGTACACAGGGCGTGTTCGGCATGGCGCGCACCACAGGGACTTCGCGGCCCAGCGCCTTCTCAATCTGGCTCGTAGGAACCGATGCAGCAACAGAGATGATTAATTGTTTGTTAGAAATGTTAGGGCGAATCTGCTCTATCACTTCCTGCACCACCTGCGGCTTTACGCAAACAAAAATGATGTCAGCGCCGCGCACGGCGGCGGCGTTATCCGTGCTCACCGGCACGTTAAGTTTTTTCTCCAGTGCGCGTGCGCGCTCCTCGTGCTGCACG
>DAIMDJ010000070.1:7966-9697 GCA_036725905.1 Terriglobales bacterium | reverse complement strand
TTAGCAGAGGCCATTTCACCGGGATAGAGCGGCCGATCCGTGATCACTCCATCGATGGGACTGAGAATCTCCGAATAACTAAATTGCGCTTCTGCTCCCAGGAATTTGCCTTTTGCAGATTCGAGCTGGCCGGCAGCGGATTTCAAAGTCTGCTGTTTGCCAATTGCGTTCAGAGCATCGAAATGTTTTTGCGCCATTTCATATTGGTTGCGCGCATTGGTGAGATCGACTCCCGCCTGGTCGAATTCTTTGCGTGGCATAGCGCCTTGCTGGTACAGATCCTTGCGGCTGTCGTAGACCTTTTGCTGCGCTTCATAGAGCCGCTGGGCGGATTGCAAATCGAGCTGGGCCTTTTGCATCTCCTGCGGAAGATCGGCAGCAGTAGTTGTGGCGTAGGCTGCTTCAGCCTGCTCGTATGCGCCTTTATTTTCCTGAGCAGCAGCGGCGAGATCGCGGTTTTCTAAGGTCGCAAGCAGTTGGCCTTTGTGGACTCGGCTGGCACGTTTTACATGGAATGCTTTCACCGGAGCGCTGATTTTTGGAGTAATAGCCGATTGTTGTAGCGGGAAGAGAATGGCGTCCGCAGTGACGGTCTGATTCAAAGTTGCCTGCTGAACTGCGACTATCTGCACCGGAACGGCGGGAGGTGCCTCGGCGGAGTTCTTTGAACAAGAGGGTGCGGCCAACAGAGAGATCAGCAGGCACGCAATCTTCAAAAGTTTCTTCATTCGATCAGAGAGTTCCTGTCAAGGTTTGCAGATTCGCCAAAGCTACACGAAACCGGGCTTGACCATCGTTAAGGGCGTTTCGCGATTGCGTCAGGGTGTTTTGTGCGTCTACAACTTCAAGCGCGGTAGCTTCTCCGGCTTGATACCGCAATGTTGTCAGGCGCAGGCTTTCTGCCGCCAGCTCGGCTGACTGGTTCAGCGAATCCAGCTCCGCGCGGGCGGTTTGCGCCTCGTTGTAGAAGATCCGCAGATTGCTGAGCAATTCACGCTGCGTCGCCGTGAGCTCAATATTTGCTTGTTGGCGCCGCAGGTTCGCTTGTTTCACCTTGCTGCGGTTCGCGCCCCAGTTCCACACCGGCAGTTGTAACGAAGCGGTTGCTGCATAACCCAGATTGCGGTCGCCGTTGGGAGCGCGGATAGCAAACTGGTTAGCATCGATACCGTAGAAATAATCGAAGCTGAGCGACGGCAGAAATCCATTCCACGCGACAGCGACTTCCTGCCTGGCTTGGTTTAGCGCAGCCATAGCCGCGCGAAGTTCGGGATTCTTGCGCCCTGCGGCGGACTGTGCTTCGGCGAAAGTCGGAATTGGCTCCGGCGTTTGCAGGTCGTCTACAATCGCGAAATTTTCATTGAAGCCTGGAAATATCAGAACGGCGAGTTCAAGGCGGCTACGGTTCATTTCCAGCTCAGCTTCCTGCAGCTCGCGCTGTTGCGTTTGGGCTTGGATTTGCGCTTTGACCACGTCGGAATGCGCCACCTCGCCGCCATGCTCGAGCTTCTGGCTGATGTCCAGAAAGTGCTGCGCCTCGGCAGCCGCGCGCTGCACGGAAGCATATTTGCGTTGCGCCACGATAAATCCGTAATACGCCCTGACCACGGTCACAACCAGTCCGCGCGTAGCAATCTCGGCACGGGCACGCGCTACGGCTTCGGCGGCTCGCGTACGGCGGTAGTCGGCTAGATTTTCGAGCGAAATCACCTGATGCGCGTTTCCCTGGCT
>DAIMDJ010000070.1:5688-7866 GCA_036725905.1 Terriglobales bacterium | reverse complement strand
TCGGGATTGATTTTGCGGGCGCGGGCGAGAGCATCCTGCAGCGTGAGCGTTAACGGTGCGGCAGTGTTTTGCTGGGGATCAGCGGCAACATTCGCTTGTGAGGTCGCGTCCTGCCCAAATGCCCATGCCATGCTCACAATTCCTAGAAGGCACATAGATAGAACCGTTGCAACACGGACCCCTGATGAAGCGAAAGCAGAAGTTCTCATTCCCTTCTCCTTCCCCATAGTCATGGAACAAAGATTAAGAGAAGCTGAAATGTACACCGTGGTTGTACGCTTTAGTTACGTGCGGTTGACGGCAGTTGCACGGTCATGCGGGTGCCACGGCCTGGCTGGCTTTCGGCGGAAATTGTGCCACCGTAGGCTTCCACCAAAGCTTTGGCGATCGCGAGTCCCAGGCCAAACCCGCCGGTGGCGCGGGTGCGTGAGCGGTCGCCGCGATAGAAGCGCTCAAAAACATGGGGAAGATCATGGGGCGGGATTCCTGGGCCGTGGTCCTGGAAGACGATGTGGAATGGTCCGCCATTATTGCGCGTGACGGCCACTTCGACCGAGCTTCCTTCGGGACTATAACGTACCGCGTTTTCCAGCAGATTAATCCAGACCAGTTGCAAATCTTCGGGATCGGCCCGGAAGGGAACTGGGCCATTGGTGGAAAGATGAATGGCGGTATTGCGCGATTGCGCCAGACTGCGGATTCGGTCAATTGCTTCCTCGCAGGTGGCATTGATGTCGATGACCTCGAG
The DNA here is from genome assembly GCA_036725905.1 of Terriglobales bacterium. Classification (GTDB taxonomy): domain Bacteria; phylum Acidobacteriota; class Terriglobia; order Terriglobales; family Acidobacteriaceae; genus QIAB01. The sequence continues at coordinate 7,118 of DAIMDJ010000070.1, read as the reverse complement.
ATCGCGCCGCAGCGCTCCATGCGCCCACTGTTCGGCTCGCGCCAGGCGCAGCATCCATTGCAGAAGCTGCTCCAGGCGTTCCAGGTCTTCGAGAGACTGCTGAATACCGCGGCGGTATTCGTCTTCGGTGCGCGGCCGCTGCACCAGCGACTGCAGCGTGGACTTCATCACCGCGACCGGAGTCTTCAGTTCGTGGGCCGCGTTCCCCAGGAATTGCCGTTGCTGCTCGAAGGAATGCTGCAAGCGTTCGAGCATTTGTTTCATCGATTGCGTCACCGGACGCAACTCTTTGATTTGCGAAACTTCTTCCGGCAGGCGCAGCTCCCAGTTTTGCGCCGAGACGCGCGATGCCTCCTGCGCAAGGTTTTGCAGAGGACGCAGACCTCGGCGAATGCCACGCAATGCCAGCAGAACTGTTGCTGCGAGGAGCAACATTCCCGCCAGGGCAATGAATGCCCCTGCCCGACGAACCTGCATCCGCAGCCGGATCGTCGGCGCGGCATAAAAAATGGTCAAAGTCTGCGGGCGGAACGCCTTGCCTTCTTCCCGATCGAGGATCGGGACCTGCGAAACTCGCAAAGCGTGATAGGGCACTCTGTTCCACTCGAAATTCCAGTGATGGTTGGGCGCCGAAGGAATTTCCAGCCCTTGCGGCCAGTTGTCGGAACGGGCAACCAGGCCCGATCGGTCCGCCCACACAGCGAATAAATCTGGATGATTGGGATCAATCGATGACGGCAGCAGAGTGTCATCAAAGTACACGTTGCCCGTCGCGTCCTCGGTGTAGCGCACCAGCGCAGCGAGGCTCATGGCATGCGCTTGCATGGATGTATCCAGTGTGGAGAGCAGGCGCCAAAACGTGTCCGAAACGCCAACCAGGACCAAGCTGATTGTGAGCAGGGACTGGAAGAGCACCACGGTCGCGATCAGCCGGCGTTGGATGGAATCGCGCATGCTTATCCCTGAAGCACGTAACCTTGGCCCCGCAGTGTGCGAATCAGCGGCTGCTCCGAGCCATGATCGAGCTTGCGGCGGAGACCGGAGATATAGACTTCGATCACGTTGCTGAACTTCTCCCAGTTGTAGTCATAGAGATGCTCCAGCAGTTCGGTTTTCGAGACGACGGCGCGCGGACGATGCGCGAGGTACTCGAGCACCCGGTATTCCATGGCGGTTAGCGTAATTGGCCGCCCGGCGCGCTGCACGCTGCGATCTACGGTGTTCAATTGCAGGTCCCCGATAGTCAGGACCGGCGAAGGTTGGCCTTTGCCGCGACGGATGAGCGCCTTAGTGCGGGCCAGCAGTTCGCCGAGATCGAAAGGTTTAGTCAGATAATCATCTGCTCCAGCGTTAAGCAGGGCTACGATGGACTCCTTGTCGTCCCGGGCGGTTAGTACCAGCACAGGCGTGTGCTGGCCGGATTCGCGGAT
>DAIMDJ010000070.1:0-5588 GCA_036725905.1 Terriglobales bacterium | reverse complement strand
AAACGATACCCTGCCTCCATCTCTGTTGGAAGTGCGACTCTCGGCATGCGTTGCCACACCAATGTGGGTGCACGGTTCCATTCTAGGACCGAAGTGCCAGATTCGGGCAGGGCACGTCTCTCGGATGAGGCGTTAGGGAACTGCAACCTCAGCAGCAACGGGTATTTGTCCCTTCGTGCGAGCTGGCGAAGCTTTGGCGAAGGAGTTGCTGTTCGGTAAGACGCTTGCCGGGCAGAAAAGAATATGCAAATCAGCGAGGAAGAACCATGTTAGATCTGACGACAATAAAAATTACACACCGTGACGAACAGGTATTGAAGCTGCTGGTCCAGGGATGCAGCAATAAAGAAATCGCTGCCCAGCTAAACATTAGCCCTCGAACGGTGAAACAGCACCTGCGCACACTCTTCCTGCGGGCGGGAATTCGAGATGGTCGCAAGCGCGTGAAGCTTGCGACCGCAATGTTTGTGAAGGAGCAGACAAATCATGCAACCTCGTGAGCGGCTGACAGCGAAGGAAATGCAAGTCGCACTCTTAGTGTGGCAAGGGCTCACAAACCGCGAGATCGCCCTGGCCATCGGGACTACGGAGCAGGTAGTAAAGAATTATCTGCGGAACACGTTTGACAAACTTGGAGTCTGGAGTCGGCTTGAACTGGCTCTCTACGTCGCCAGCCATGGTGGCTTGAAATGGAGCGAAGAGTTTGGTTTGAGGCGTGAAGAAGCGGTGGGATTAGTGGTGGTTGAACCGGCGCAAGCCACTTGAGCCCCATCGCTTGGGATGGCCAGCGAATTGGCGAGCGGTGTCTGGGTCTAACGCCGCGCGGTTTGACCGGGTTTTCCACAACCTGACCGTAGCTCCATTCCTGAAGGATGTTTTTGTACAGCAATAGCACGGTTTCGGGCAGGGCGCAGTCGGCATGGCAAAAAATTAGCGATCACAGGTTGCACCAGTTTGCGGCAGGGGGCTGTGGATGGCAGGCATGTCATTGAAGCTCTGAAGATTATTTGCTCTCGAATGCGCTTGACGTTAAAAGCTGGGGAGTGTACATACCGTGAATCTTTTGTAATTTTCTTGATCGCGCAGAAGCTTGGCCGTGTGAGCCCCACTCCATGCTCTCAACGCAAGAAGCCACGCCTAGGGCGACTATTCTGGTTGTGGACGATTCACCTGACATGCTTCGCTATCTGCGGATGGTTCTGGAGCTGGATTCTTATCGGGTGGAGACTGCCAACAACGGTGTAGAGGCGCTACAACGAGTCCGCAACGGTACGGTTCCTGAGGTGGTTGTACTAGATTTGCAAATGCCGGAAATGGACGGGCTGAAGACTTTGGGACGTCTGCTGAAACTCCAGCCGCAGTTAAAAGTAATTATGTGCTCGGGTGTGGATGATCCCGATCAGGTGCAGCAAGCGGCACTACTCGGAGCGCGAGCTTATCTCAAGAAACCGGTCCAACATCTTTATCTCTCGGCTGCGGTGAAAGAATGTCTTGGTCTTGGGCCGGATATCCAAATTGGCGACGACGGAGCCGAGCTGATTAGCCTGCCGCCCCCTCCGCAATATAGCGAAAACTGAACTCTCCTGTGATCGATCGATCTAAACCGGCAAGCGGCTTACGCTCTGCAGGAATTCCTTCAGTCGGTTGCTGTCTTCTTCCGGCATTTCGCTGAACTGAAGTCCGATGCCAAAGCCCGGACGGCTGCTGACTACTTTTGCCGCGACCCACAACTTAGTTTCCTTCAGCCAGAGCGCCATCTTGATAGTTGTTCCTTGCTTCAGCGGAATCGGCATCTCGACAAAGCATCCACCCAAGCTGAGATCGGTTGCTTTGCCCCAAATGCGCGAGGTCTCGCCCTGAGGATGAAGTTCGACTGAATTGATCGACTTGATTCGAATATGGCGACGGCGGTCTTTGTCCCCAGTTTGCCGGCCGAAGTCATCCGTAGTGGGTTCGGGGAGTGGAACGCTCCAAAATGGTTTTTCGGGGGAAGCATATTCAATTCCGATTTGTTCGGCGCGCGGTGTGCCAGGGGCGCCTACCCATCGCACGATAAAACGGCCTTTGGTTTGGCCGTAGGTCATTCCGATAGTCTCGCCAACCTTGATTTGAGCTTGCACTCTGCTTAGTTTTACGCCGCGGCGGCTGACATCGATGGTGACAATTTTCTCTGAGAAGGCTTTCCCGTTGATATCCGTGCCGAAAACACGGATTGGAAGCTGAAGTTCCACGCGCGGCTCGCGGCGCTTAGCCATAACACAAATTCAGAGGTGCATCGGGGGCCCGAGTCAAATCGACGTGGTGGTGATGTTAATCGAGAGTTCGTATTATCGCCAAGTTACTGACAGCCGCACCCGGCGAAGAGTTCAAAGCGGGAAAACGCTGCAAAAGCTTGCATGGGGAGCGCGCTTGAGGCCCCCAAAGTGTCGCACAACATACTCTGTCAGAAGGGCTTATCGGATGTGGCACGGCATCCCAATTGCACATGAGGGAACCAGGAGGACTTCGCGTGTCCTCCTGGCAACCTCGAGGGGCAGATGGCGTACAAGGAAACTTTCTGGATGGCGTGTGATTCCACCGAACAATTGCGCGCGGAATACGGGCCCTTTCACACCCGCCCCGAGGCGGAAATGGAAGCGCGCAAGCTGGGATTTGGCTATTTGCTGCGCTACGAACACCTCATTGGCGATGATGATGATATTCAGGAAGTCCGCTGCATTTTTATCGAATTACCGGCTACAGTGGCCCCCACAGTGCGAATTGTGCGAAAGCTCCATACTCGGTGCGCGAGCTGTGGAGAGTCGGCAGTGCACGATGAGCCCTGGCAGGCCGAGGTTTGGGCCGACATCCACGAATTCGAGCATACTCGCCACCGCGTGCGCCTGTTCGAGCAGACCCGGACCGAGGGATTGAAGGAGATCGGCGACTGGCGTGACACTTGCGCCTGACTCAAACCCAGCACTCCGCAATAGATGAATCATAGCCCCACTTTTTGCTAATCTGGTTCCGCTATCCTGATCTTAAAGGTCTGCTTCCGGGAAAACCTATGATGCTGGCCCTCTCGCTGCTTTTGGCGCTGATTCCGCTGTTAGGAATCGCTTGGATTCTTCGCTACGGCTCGATTACCACAGTGGACGGCCTGTTCACGTCACTCATTCTGCTAGCGATGTCAGGAATTCTGGGAATTAATGTGCTGCTTGAACTGAAGAAGCGCACGCCCAGCGGCCGAAGGCAGAGTGTGGCACAGGCTAAGGCGACTTCTTCCGGAATGGTACAGCGCGGGAAAGTTGAGAAAGTCGAGTTCTACGAAGCCAACGTAGGCTTGCCAAATAAGTCCATAGTGATGCTTTCCAACGGCGCCAAATCTTCCCAAATGCTGGTCTTTGAAGGTGATATGAGAAATGCTTTGCCCACTGGGCGGAACGTGGAGATAACCTTCCGAAAGGAAAGCGGGCACAATGTGTTGCTGAACGTCAGCTATTCCTGAACTGCATTGAAATTTCCCGCTCGCGTATTACGGACGTAACCGCCGAGGTAATTTCGCAATCATTTTTCCCTCTCTAATAAGTAAGAATCGTATGGGCCAGTGTTCTAGTTGGGGATCGTGTGCACGCATTCAGCACCGACCCAGCGCTATTTTTGCCGGAGGGTGGATGGCACAATCGAGGCACGAGAAAAACGTTCAGCCTTCGATGCTGGCGCGTACGGAAGATATCCAGCAGCAGATTCAGGAGCTTTCCGGACGCGATTTGCAGCTTTGGTCGATCGGAATCCTCATCATGCTGGTGCTGACCTCCGGGCTGTTGGCCCTGATTCTCCCCAATCTTGTCTGGGCGCAGCGCGTGATTCGAGTTGAGCAGGCATACTTGCCGCAATTGTTCTTCGGGCTGATTTCCCTGGTGCTGCTGTTCAATATTTATTTGCTGACGCAGAAGCGGACTCTGAATTCCACTCGCCATGCCCTGATCCGCGAACTGGTGCTGAACGAGCGCCTGGAAAGCCTTTCGCTGATCGATCCTCTCACACAACTTCTAAATCGTCGTGCCGTCAATGAGTTGATCCCGCGTGAGGTCGCACGCGCCAACCGGCTGGGAAGCAATCTCACGCTGATGAGTATCGATCTGAGTGGATTCCGCCAGATCAATTCAAAATTTGGATCGCTGGAGGGGGACGCGGTTCTGGCTGAGTTTGCCAGGATACTGAAATCGGTGTTTCGTGGCGGCGACATCGTCTTTCGCCAGGGCGGGGACGAGTTTCTTATCCTGATGCCCGAAACTACTGAGGAGCAAGCCGACTTTCCGCGCCAGCGCCTGCACCGCGAAGTGGAGCAATGGAATCTTAACAGCAAAAAAGACTTTGAGATGGCCTTCACTTGGGCGCTGGCGTCGTACGTCACCGGCACAGACGCAGATGAGGTGCTACGAGCGGTCGACCGCAAGCTGTATCAGAAGAAGAATAAGTTGGTGCCGGTCTTTTAGGCCAATTACCGGTTCACCTGTCTGCGAATCATTTCTTCGATAACTTGCTGGCTGCGCCTTTGTCCAATAGCCACAGTAATCGTCCATTCACGGGATGGACTCTTTGCGAAGGCAAGTCGGCGCGCCCATCTTCCAGCACTGTACGAACCATGTCCGCTTTATCTGCACCGCTCACCAGGAAGATGACACAAGCTGCATTATTGAGCACAGGGTAAGTAAACGTGATCCTATTAGCTTTGAATTTTTCCACCCAGTTTGCCACTACCAGCAGTTTTGTCTCGTTAAGCGCCGCTGTGTTTGGGAACAAAGAAGCTGTATGGCCGTCTGGGCCAAGACCCAGCAAGATCAAATCGAATCGCGGGAATTCGCCAGGTCTTAAACCGAAGAATGATCTGAGGGCTTCCTCATAATCCTTGGCCACGACGTTTGCATCTTTTTCCTCTGCACGGACGCGGAAAATGTTTTCCGGTGGGACCGGCACCTTTGAGAGCAGCGCTTCCTTTGCCATGCGATAGTTACTTTCGGGATGGTCCGGCGGGACGTGGCGTTCATCACTCCAAAAGAAAAAAATCTTGTCCCAGGGGAACGCGGATCTTGCCAGCACGGAGTACAAAGTCTTTGGCGTGGAACCGCCAGACAGCGCGACCGTGAATTTTCGGTGATCGCGAATCGCCGTTGACGCGAGAGCGATGAATTCCGCGGCTGCGGCCTGGAATAGCTCCTGAGGCGCATTCAGGATGCGGATATCAGCTTCGCTAAGCATTACGAAAACTATTTCGTTCCGGCGGGCACACTCGGCTGAGTATTGACGACCGCGCAGCGTGCTGCTCCTAGCAGCGCGATGCTTTCATTTGTGATCACCTTCACCGGGATGCTCTCCAGCAGCGATTGCATTCGTCCCTTGCTAACGAATGCTTGCATGAACAGCGGTCCGGCAAGTTTGGGCAGCAGTTTCGGAGCGATACCACCGCCTAGATAAATTCCGCCAGTAGCGAGAAGTTTGAGAGCAAGATTGCCAGCTTCAGCGCCGTAGATAGAGACAAAAAGATCAACCGCTTGCTCGCAAAGTGGGCATTTGCCTTGCACGCCGGCACCCGAAATGGCTGCGGC
>DAIMDJ010000069.1:0-9831 GCA_036725905.1 Terriglobales bacterium | reverse complement strand
GACTTCCCGGGGTTTCTGTTGGCGTTCAAGAGTGTTACCGACGATCTGCAAAGTGGCGAAGATTACGAGGTGATCGCGTACCGTCTGATGCAAAGTCTAAAGGTAGAAAATACTCTGCACGCAGAGATCTATATCTCCGTAGGCGTGTGCCTCTGGCGTAAGCTCGACTTTGGCGCAATTTTCGAGGGGCTAGAACGCGGACGAGAACGCGGAGAACGTGATTTCGGGATTTCTGTGCTCTGGATTTTTGACGCTGTACGCCAGTTTGGCGCGGAAGCGGCACGCGATGTCTTCGAAGTTGCTGTGCACTACCGCGATCGCCACGTGGTGGGCGTTGGAATCGGCGGTGACGAGCAGAAGGCGCCGCCGGAGCTCTTTCGTGACGCATACGCTTACGCGTCGGATAATGGATTGCGGCTTACTGCTCATGCCGGGGAAAGTGCCGGCCCAGAATCAATTTGGGGCGCACTAAACCTCCGCGCTGAGCGTATCGGACACGGGCTCACGGCCTGGCAGGATACTGAGCTGGTCGAAGAATTGGCGCGGCGTCAAATTCCAGTAGAAATTTGCCTGACGAGCAATTTGCGGACCGGTTGCTGCGGGGGAATCGGCGAGCATCCGCTGCGCAGCTATTTCGATAAGGGCCTCATGGTCACCCTGAACAGTGACGATCCAGCGATGTTTAGCACTTCTCTCGCCCGCGAATACCAGCTAGCCCAAGACTCGTTCGCCTTTAGCGATGAGCATCTGCGGGAGTTGGCGCGCAATTCTTTTGAGGCGTCGTTCTTGCCGCCAGAAAAGAAGCTGGCCTTTTTGAATTTATTTGACGCGGCAGCGGCCCGGTCTTAAGCTGTCGCTCTTTTCACTACCGATGTTGGCATAAATACTGTAACGAGTGGCTAAGCGATGGTTTGTGTACGACAACCTTTTTGCATCGAGAACTGCGCTAGAAGATCATGAAGCTGAAATTCCGATGCCTCCACGGAAAATTCGGGGTGTGCCGTTTGCCTGCCAATGCGGCAATTCCTGCATGGAGCCAGACTGGTCCGCTGTCTTCGATCACCCGGACTAATCAGGAACTCTCGGTTGTGTGCCCGGAGGAAAGTGTGCCGCCGCAACAGGCATGCGAGGGAGGCTGGATCTGTCTGAAGCTGGAAGGCCCATTTTCTTTTTCGGAGGTGGGAATACTGGCGGCGTTTATTGATCCTCTACGGGATGAGGGAGTGCCAATTTTTGCGATTTCGACGTACAACACGGATTACGTGCTGGTTAAAGAGGAGGTCAGTCGAACAGCCCTGGATGCACTGCGGAAAGCGGGGCATGAGTTGATCCCTAGTTGAGCGGGCCGTCGGCTGAGCGGCCCAGGGCGGCTGTCCACGCGTGGTCGCTTAATTTTCCAGCGTGATGCTTCTCGTCGGCAATCATTACCATTCACGCTATGAAATCGACCAGACAATGCTGCAACCACAAATTTGCTATCCATCTGTGCTTTAATTGAAAGTAACACTAAGGCATGGCTTCCCATTCAACTATGCTACGGCGTCGTTTCCGAGCTCTCCAACGGAATCTGCGAGGAGTGCGCATGGTCGTGCGCGCCTTCCTGGGGACAGACCATCCGCTTCTGGCGCACATCATTCCGGTGCGGCGCTGCAATCTCGCCTGCAAATATTGCAACGAGTTCGATGATTTTTCGAAGCCGGTGCCGGTCGAGACTATGTTCCGGCGTGTCGATAAACTCGGCGAATTAGGCACGTCGGTCATTACGATCAGCGGCGGCGAGCCGCTACTGCATCCCGAGCTGGATGACATCATCCATCGCATTCGCCGACACGGCATCATCGCAGGGTTGATCACAAACGGATACTTGCTCACCGGTGAGCGCATTGAGCGACTAAATCGGGCTGGCCTCGAATGGCTGCAAATCTCCATTGATAACGTCACGCCGGATGATGTATCGAAAAAAAGCCTTAAGGTTCTCGATAAAAAGCTCCAGCTTCTCGCCGAGTACGCCGATTTTCACGTGAACATCAATTCCGTCGTGGGCGGAGGAGTACGGAATCCGCAGGACGCGTTGACAATTGGCAAGCGCGCCATCGAGCTTGGCTTCAGCTCGACCGTGGGGATCATTCACGATGGCGAGGGACAATTACAGCCCCTCGGTGAAGAAGAGCGGCGCGTTTACCACGAAATGAAATCGCTCGAAAAACGCAGCTTCACGCGGGTGAACTCATTTCAAGACAACATTGCACTAGGGCGTCCGAACCAGTGGCGGTGCCGGGCCGGCGCCAGATATCTGTATATTTGCGAAGACGGACTGGTGCACTATTGCTCGCAGCAGCGCGGCTATCCCGCGATTCCGCTGGAGCAATACACGATTGCAGATATCCGTCGCGAGTACCTCACAGAAAAAGCCTGCGCACCCCATTGCACGGTTTCCTGCGTTCATCAGGTTTCGATTTTTGATTCGTGGCGCGCGCCACAGCATCCGGCGACCGCGGCAGTCGCCTCCCGCGCTGGTGAACTAGTGCAGATCGAGTAATTTCACAAATAAAATCTACTGTCCGTATTTGTCGGCTAGGTATTTGCCGACTTCCGTTTGTAATTGTGCGTAGTCGGAATGAACGACTGCGCGCAACGCTGCCTCGGTGGAGCTGCCTTGCGCCAGGCGTTCCAGAACGCGTTGGATGTCGCTCATCCCGTATGTTTCATTGATGTATTGCACAGCGGCGAGAGATTCGTCGTAGGCAATGGCGGCCTGAATCGTAGAAAACTGCATAAAGCTTCGCTCGAGAGCATTGAACGGAATTTCGTGATCGGAGGCAAACATTCGTGCCAGAGCCGACCCATGAGCGAGCGACTTCGGTTCTACAATCTGCGCAATACCTTCTTGCAGCCATTGCGGGCAACGCCCGTTTGAGATCTGGGTAACAAATGAGTGTGCCAGCTCATGCTTGAGGACCCGCGCCAGCTCCGGCGTGACCGACGTCATTCCCTCGATTGGGATGCGCAACTTACCATCGTTGACGGCGCTGCTCCAGGACGGTGCCTGGGTCACATCGAAGAAGGCCTGTCCCGTATAAAGCACGACGGGAATGCTGCTGCGGGGCGAAACGCCTAGAGTGCGCACCAGGTCGTCGTACTCTGCTTCGAGAGTAGAGACAAGTTGCCGCCTCAGCTCTTCCGAACTTTGCTTGCCTTCATATCGCAGGGTGAAGTGGCTGCTCTCGCGCTCGGAAAAATCTGCTTCAGCTCGGGTTTCACGCTCGGCTTTTGCCAGAAGTTTTTCCACTACGGGATCGGGACGAAGCGAAAGAGAGCGCTTCCAGCTGCGGATGGCGTCGCGGCTATGATCCGAGGCAAATTGGGCGTATCCAAGAACTGTGAGGGTATCGGGGGAATCTGGTGCCAGCCGGACCGCGCGTTCCGCATAAGGAAGCGCTTCGGACGCCTTCCCGGAGCGAACCAGAGTCGCCGCATAGTAATTGAGAATTGCAGGATTCTGCGAGTTGAACCGTAACGCCTCTTGCAGATACGTTCGCGCCTTGCTGAAGTTTTCAGTTTCAAATTCGTGCTTGCCGGCGATGAAGTATCCCGCCGCGCTGGTGTCGCTATCGCTCTGTTGATCTAGAACAGCCAACGCGTCAGGATCCACGCGACCATCACGAATAATCTTGGCAATCAACTCCAGTTGGTTGCCAAAATTATGTACTGGAGCAAGCGTCGGTAGATCTTCCAAGTCTTTGGCATTTGCATCCGATGAAGCATACGGCGGCGCAATTCCTCCCGCCTCGATTCTTTCAACTGAAGACTTAGGAATGGCGTAATTGTTGTCGCCGATATCGTATTCGAGATGGGCGCCGTTCTCGTGAACATGATCCGCCCAGATGGTACGGCCATTCTTGAGATGAATGACTTCGGCGGGCGTGACAACCGCGAGAAGCGAGAAGCCAACCGATAGTGAGATGATGACACGTGCCCGCACTAGGGCGCATTCTAGCAATGGGGGTAGCGACGGCCTACGTGACAAAAGTAATCAAGGAGAGCTTTAGTTGGCTCATCGTGGTCTGGCTTTTGGCCACTGCTTTGGTCTGCGGATGCTGGGCGCAGCCTGCTCAGTCAAGCCCGCAGAGTAATCGTGCGGCTGAGACTTTATATCTGCAATTGCGCAGCGTTGGGCTGGAGAAATCCCGCGTGTACAAGGCGCGCGATATTTCGTTTGATCGTGGCGCCTTTCACATCACTTTAGACGATGGAACCATCGCTTTCACTGAAGACGTTATGGGGAGGGTGACTGGGGCGTTCTTTGAAGGTGATGGAGAAGTGCTGGTGGTACCGCCGGATCAGGTGGAACGGGCCTCAATGGCTCTGTTCACTGGAGCAGCCATCCTGGAAGAGAGATTTGTCACCGCATACTTCCGTTTTAATGACGATACTTTCACTCGGTTGCAACCGGCGCTGATTCCCGCCGAGGATCCTCAGGAGTTCGTGAGCCAAAGGAACGAAACCGCGCGCAATCTCGCCCAGACGGATGCTCTGCGGCTGCTCTTAAGCTTCAGCAGATTGCTACGAACGTCGAATGTGGTCGAACCAATTCCGGAGCCCGAAAATCCCGATCGCATGCTGCACGTACGGGCACAAGGTCGCAAGCTGGGCATGTTTGATCTTTACTATGACAGCGGCGCCGCCGAGCAAGTCTGGGCCGGCCAATTGAAGAGCGTCGGCGGTGTGAACTACTACGATGTGTGGACCTCATTCGCACTCAAAAGCTCCGCGAGGCGAACCGAAGACTTGTCCGGGATCATCGGCGAAGAGACGAAATCACAGAGCGTTGCGATTTCTCAATACAAGATCCAAGCACAGGTGAATCCCCCCACGCAGCTAAACGGAGATGCCGCATTGGAAATAGAAGTTAAACGGGCTGGTGAGCGAGCGTTGCTGTTTGAGCTCTCGCGCTTTCTGCAGATCAAAAACGTCGAGGCTGATGGACAACCGGTCGAGTACATACATAATCAGGCCATCGAGGGAACGCAGCTCGCCCGTCGTGGAAACGATCTTGTCGCCGTGGTTTTCCCTGAGGCGCTTAGGGTGGGACAAAAGATCAAATTGCACTTCGTCTATGGTGGCGATGTTCTCTCCGAGGCAGGTGGAGGATTGCTCTATGTCGGAGCGCGAGGCACTTGGTATCCGAATCGCGGGTTGGGAATGTCTAATTACGATCTGGAATTCCGGTATCCGGCGGATTGGGTTCTGGTGGCCACTGGCAAGCGGACTGATCCCGGTTCCTCCAAGAGCGCCGATCAGATCGCTGGACAACAGATAAGCCGCTGGGTTTCAGAGCGGCCCATTCCGCTGGCAGGCTTCAATCTCGGCAAGTATTCGCGCGTCGAGACGCACATTGGAGATGTGAAGGTAGAAACCTATGCCGCATCCGGGGTAGAGAGATCATTTCCCAAGGGGACGGAAATAGCAGAAGTGCCAGGGCCTGTGATTCCCTCAGGCTTACGGCCAAAGTCCGAGCCAGTAATCGTCTCAACACCAGCACCCTCGCCTGCGCGGAACGCACAGAGCGTAGCCGAAGCATCGGCGCACGCGATCGATTTTTTCTCCCGGCGCTTTGGACCCTATCCCTATAGCGCCCTCGCGCTGACACAGATGCCCGGCGATATGAGCCAAGGCTGGCCGGGTCTGATTTTTCTTTCCAGCTTTTCATTCCTTACTCCGAAGCAGAAATCCGATCTCCACCTGAGTCCGGTCGAAAAGATCCTCAGCGCTCAGGTCATCGCCCATGAAACCGCGCACCAATGGTGGGGCGATTTGGTCACCTGGAGTGGGTACCGCGACCAGTGGCTCGTGGAGGGGCTGGCAAATTACAGCTCAATGATGTTGCTGGAATCGCAGGATCCGGTCCAGTTCCGCACCGCGATGCAGAAGTATCGCGAGGAACTGCTGTCAAAAAACAAACATGGCGATCCACTGATGGAGGCCGGCCCCGTCACGCTGGGGACCCGTCTGTCATCTTCACATTTCCCCGCTGGATACGAAGCCATCAGCTATGGCCGTGGCACCTGGTTGTTTCACATGCTGCGGTGCATGATGCGCGATGCTGAGACAAAGAGCGCGCGCGGCTCGGTGGGGACGCAATCCGTTGCTGCGGACGAGCCATTTGTAAGAGCGCTGCGAAAAATGAGGGACCGCTACCAAGGCAAAGCAATTTCAACCTTGGAAATGCTGCGGGTATTTGAAGAAGAATTGCCCCGGCCACTCTGGTACGAAGGAAAAAAATCACTGGACTGGTTCTACCAGGGGTGGGTGAAGGGCAAAGCAATTCCACGACTGGAGCTGCGAGGTGTGAAATATAGCGACAAAAGCGGCTCGACCTCAGTGAGCGGAATCATCCTGCAAAAAGATGGACCAGAGGACCTGGTCACTGCAGTCCCGGTGTATGCGCTGATCGGAGCAAAAACAATCCTGCTGGCACGAGTGTTTGCCGATGGACCGGAAACGTCATTTCGTGTCAGCGCCCCAGCGGGCGCACGAAAGATCGTACTCGACCCATACCAGACTATATTGGCGAGAACGCGTTAGGCTTCGGCAAGATTCTCTTTTGGACCACATTCCCGCAGCCATTCCCGAAACGGCGGTTCGTCACGCCAAAACTCCACTGCTGGGGCGCAATGCGCCGCTTGTAAGTCGTTTACTTCCGGGCCGCCACGACCCAAAGTCACTGATCCGCTCATGCGGCGGCGCTTCACCTGCAAATAGGTAATTCCCAGGAGCAGAGCTGTGGCTCACACGGAAGATATCCAGCTTAATCTAGGGCCGCCCAAAGCAGAATTGAACTCGGGAGGCACTACCATTCTTCTGGTCGAAGACGAAAAATTCGTACGTGAGGTCGCCGGCGAGATTTTACTGTCAGCCGGATATTGCCCGCTGCAAGCGTGGTGTGCAGCAGAGGCTCGGCGGCTGTTCTACGAGCATGAAGACGTGCATCTCTTGGTCACTGACGTTGTGCTTCCGGATGACAATGGCGCCCATCTTGCCCAAGAACTTGGCAGCAGAAGGCCAGGTCTGAAGACAATCTTTATTTCCGGATATCCAGAGACTGCGGTGGCACGTGCCGGAGTGCAGGAGCACGACCTTCGCTATTATTTGCCCAAGCCATTTTCGAGCGAGTCCCTCACCACAAAGATCAAACAAGTGCTCGAAGAAAGCGACCCGATCAGCGAATGAATGAGAGTCTCACGCCCTCAGGCGATGAAGAGTTGCTTGGATGATATGTTGCGGAATTTCGGGCAACGGGACAACACGCTGCAGGATGCCGTTCTCCGCGCAGACGCGCGGCATCCCATACACAATGCAACTTGATTTATCCTGGCCTATGGTGATTCCGCCCTCGCGGGCGATGGCCCTCATCCCTTCCAGCCCATCCGAACCCATACCAGTCATAATTATCCCCATTGCGGCCGAGCGAAACACTTCCGCCACTGAGAGCATCATGACATCGACCGAGGGAATGTGAAGCATGCCTTGTGGAGTTGAAGAGATGCGAATCGCCACTTGGGACCGCGCTCCGCGAAAAATCGTCATGTGCCCGCCCGCCGGAGCGATATACACAACTCCAGGTTCAACTGAGTCGTTGTCCGCGGCTTCGCGAACCGTTACCTTGCACAGATTGTTCAAGCGCTGCGCAAATGGAGCAGTGAATCCCGGGGGCATGTGCTGCACAATCAGAACGCCAACCGGCAGGTCAGCCGGCAGCAGCGGCAGGATTTCCTGAAGAGCTTGGGGACCACCCGTCGATGTGCCAACTGCAACAATGTCGGGGGAAGCACGAACGGCCGCCGTCGCGATACTCCTCGCTCGTGCAACAGCCGCGTGCGAGGGGATTTTCATCACTACATGGGCTTTGCTCTCTGCAGCCGCTTTGATTTTCGCTATTAAGTCTTCGCGAATTCTTACGATGTCGAGCGACGTGCCAGACAGTTGCTTCGGGACGTAATCAAATGCTCCCCATGCCAGTGCCTCCAGCGTGGTCTCGGCGCCTTCCTGACTAAGCGAGCTCACCATGATTACCGAGCAGGGAAACTCTCGCATGATGCGCTTCAGAGTTTCCAGGCCGTTCATTCCGGGCATTTCGATATCCAGTGTGACCACGTCTGGGTGAAGAGAAGCGATTTTCTCCAGAGCTTCCCGTCCGTTCTGTGCGGTTTCGGTTACGCAGAGGGCAGGGTCTGATTCGATCATGCGGGTCAGCGCCATGCGCGTGAAGGCGCTGTCGTCGACTACAAGCACGCGAATTGGGTGAGGACTGTCGTTCACGCCTTTCATTTTGGGCCGCGGTAGAGCAGGTTCACCAGTTGATGGACCTCATCTAAGTAGGCTTCCAGCTCAAACGTAAAGCGGGCCCAATCAAAACTGTCCAGCTTGGGGCATTCTTTTTCGAGAATGGCGAATCCAGGCTCTTCGAGAAAATTCACCTGACGATCTTCGGTGTACCCGTATCCCAAGCCGCCCATCCGGCACAGCAAGTCGCTGAGCGAGACGAGAGCCACCAGCGCGCGTTCGCTCGTGGCTTTGCTGGCGTCGTGGTGGGAGGCCACCACCTGCACTAGATCGGGTGTGAAGTGCCAGCGCTCAGCCACAATCCGGCCGCTCTCGGTGTGATTAATTCCGAGTACAGCTTGCTCAGCTTCGTGCAGCGGAATGTGCTCAGCGGAAGCGCGTTCCATGGTGGCGCGGAACTCGGCGGGTGCAACCCACAACTGAGCGATGATACCAATATCGTGGAGCAGGCCTGCCAGGTAAGCTTTCCCCGGCTCGGAAAACCCGATTTTGCGCGCGAACTGCCGGCAAACAAGCGCGCAGCCAAGAGAGTGTTCCCAAAAAACAATTGGGTCGAAGCCCGCCGTCTCACGCGGCAGAAGTGTGAGTACGGAACAGGACATGGCGACATCACGCATGCGTTGCATTCCCAGCGCCATCACCGCGGCGCGAACACTATCAATCTTTTGCCACTGTCCAAACAGAGGCGAATTCGCGAGTTGCAGGCACTGGGCCGTTAACGACTTGTCTTGCGAGATCAGATCCACTACTTGCTGGACTTCGAGCCGTTCCAACGGCTGCTCCATATAATGCAAGAGAGGCGTTAGAACGACCGGAAGCGTGGGCATCTGGTCAATCGCGTTTAGTTTTTTCAACAGCGTTTCTTGGGTCTGTACAGTCATATCTCACCTAGCGACTGATGTGCCGCTTTTCCGATTTCACGTACGCGGTTGCCGAAGGCAGGTGCACCAGCTGGAAGTCATCCGTGACGCCGTACAACGATTCCGAGTGCCCCAGAAACAAATATCCATGCGGCAGCAGGTTGTTATAAAAATGCTGGATTACGCGCTTCTTTGACATACCATCGAAATAAATCAGTACGTTGCAGCACATGACCAGATCGATGCCCTTCATGAACGCCATGCGGGAATCGTCGAGCAGGTTCAATCGCTGGAAACTGATGCACGACTTCATCTCCGAATTGACCTGCAGCAACTCACCACGGGGCGTAAAATATTTTTGCCGGAAATACTGCGTGAGATTGCGAGTGCTGTAATTTCCATATATCCCCTGCTTGGCGTGCGCGACCGAACGTTCATTCAAATCCGTAGCGGTGATTTCGAACGTCCAACCCTTCATACGTCCGGCAATCTCTTCCGTCATCATCATTGCCAAGGTGTATGGCTCCTCGCCGGTGGAGCAGCCGGGCGCTCCAAATTCGCAGATGGCGCAGCGCCATTTTGGCGCGCGCCTCGACTATTCGAGGAATCACCAGATTGCGAATGGCAT
>DAIMDJ010000068.1:0-9847 GCA_036725905.1 Terriglobales bacterium | reverse complement strand
CAGGAAGAGAAGACGTTGCTGTTGTTAAAACCTCGCGGCTTTTGCGCCGGCGTGGTGCGCGCAATCGATATTGTTCGAATTGCGCTCGAAGCCTTTGGTCCGCCCATTTATGTCCGCAAGGAAATTGTCCACAACCGCTTTGTAGTAGAGGAACTACAAGGTAAAGGCGCGATTTTTGTGGATAGCGTGGAAGAGGTCCCAAACGGCGAACGGGTCATCTACAGTGCTCATGGTGTTTCTCCTGAAGTGCGTGAGGCCAGCCAGCGGCGAAAGCTGCGCGTCATTGACGCTACTTGCCCGCTGGTCACCAAGGTTCACGTAGAGGCTGTGAAGTTCGCCAAGGAAGGCTATTCGCTAATCCTGATCGGGCACCGAGATCATGATGAGGTAATTGGCACGTTGGGCGAGGCACCGATCGTAACTCAGGTTGTAGGCTCACCGGAGCAAGTGGAATCGCTGATCGTGCCCGATCCTGATCGCGTAGCCTATCTGACCCAAACTACGCTCAGCCTTGATGAGACTAAAGACATCATTGCGGCTCTGAGAAATAAGTTTCCGAACATCAAAGGCCCTGCCGCGCAGGATATCTGCTACGCCACCGAAAACCGCCAGGTCGCTGTCAAACAGGTTGCCTCCGACGCTGATCTGCTGTTGGTGGTCGGTTCCGACAACAGTTCCAACTCGAACCGGCTTGTCGAGGTGGCCAGAAATTTGGGCACGAGTTCGCACCTGATTGACAGCTTCCGCAACATCAAATCAGAGTGGCTTGAGGGCGTGAAGACCATAGCCTTGACGGCTGGCGCCTCCGCTCCTGAGTGTCTGGTAGAAGAAGTTGTGAACTTTTTAGGTACCAAAGGGTTCGACAACGTCAAAGAACTCGAAGTCATGCCTGAAAACGTGCGTTTCGGATTGCCGCCTGAAATCGTGGAAGCGATTGCCAGCGCTCCCACTGCGGCGGCAGCGGAGTAAGTAAGCTTATATGGAAGATGCCTCCCCCTCACCTCAAACATCTGCTATTCCGCAGATGCGTTTCGGAAAAATTGATGATCTCAGCAGCCGGGTCGCGGCGGCTATCGGCGGCGCACGCGACTACCTCTTCTCGCAGCAGCATGAAGAAGGTTATTGGTGCGGAGAGCTCGAAGCTGACACCACACTTGAATCCGACTACATCATGCTACACACGCTTCTCGGTACTGGCGACATGGACCGCTTTCGGAAGGCTGCGCGCTATATTCTCCAGCACCAGAATGAAGATGGCGGATGGCCGATCTACGCCGGTGGGCCCTCCAACGTCAGCGCCTCGGTGAAAGCATACTTCGGATTAAAGCTGGCGGGATTTACGGCAGATCATTCCGCGCTCGTGCGCGCCCGGAAAAAGATTCTTGAACTGGGCGGCGTAACTGAGGTCAATACATTCACCAAGATCTATCTCTGCTTCTTTGGCCAGTACGATTACGATGCCGTCCCGGCGATCCCGCCCGAGATCGTGCTGTTTCCCAATTGGTTCTGGTTCAACATCTACGAAATATCTTCCTGGTCGCGTGCAATCCTGGTGCCGCTTTCAATCTGCTATGCCAAGAAGCCTTTCAAGAAAATTCCCGACGAGATGGGCGTAGAAGAGTTGTTCGTCGGGGGACGCGACAAGTCGCGTATGCATCTGCACTGGGACAAGAAGCTGCTCTCCTGGCGCAATTTTTTCTTGTCGCTTGACCGCCTGACCCACTGGTTTGAGCGTGTGCACATCCGGCCGCTGCGTTCGATCGCTCTAAAAAAAGCCGAGAGGTGGGTGCTGGAACGCTTCGAGATGAGCGATGGTTTGGGCGCCATTTATCCGTCCATGCTCAATGCCATCGTGGCACTGCGTTGCCTGGGATACTCACTTGACGATCCGCAAGTCATCCGCGCTATTGACGAGTTTGAGAAGCTTGGCATCGAGGAAGCCGAAACTTTTCGCATGCAGCCATGTAAGCCGCCCGTCTGGGATGCGGCTTACGCGCTCTTCGCCCTCGGCGAAAGCGGAGTGCCGACAAATGATCCCCGCCTGGTTAAGTGCGCCGACTGGATCTTGCAGAAGCAAGTCCGCACCGTGGGCGATTGGAAAGTGAAGAACAGGAAAGGCCAGCCCGGCGGTTGGTATTTCGAATTCAACAATGAGTTTTATCCTGACGTGGATGACAGCGCCATGGTTTGCCTTGCGTTGACCCACGTCGAGCATCCGAACGGCCGCTATCAGCGAGAGTCGGTCCAGCGCGCCATCGACTGGATTTTCTCTATGCAGTGCCGTAATGGCGGCTGGGCTTCGTTCGACAAAAACAACGACCGAATGGTCTTCCAGCACATTCCGTTTGCCGACCACAACGCCATGCTGGATCCACCGACGGTGGATATCACAGGGCGGATTCTCGAGATGCTGGCGGCGTACGGCTACGACAAAAATCATCCCGCCGTGAAACGAGCGCTGAAGTTCATTCGTGATGAGCAGGAAGCCGATGGCTCCTGGTTCGGACGCTGGGGCGTAAATTACATTTACGGAACAATGCTGGTGCTGCGCGGCCTGGAGGCGATAGGCGTAGATCACCACGAGCCCTACGTTCAGCAAGCTGCGGAGTGGCTGCGCATGGTACAGAACGCGGATGGCGGCTGGGGAGAGACCTGCGGTTCTTACGACGATCCGAATACGAAGGGCGTAGGGCCGAGTACGCCATCACAGACCGCCTGGGCGATCATGGGATTACTGGCAGCCAACGACACACGCAGCGATTGCGTGGCCAAAGGAATTGCCTATCTGCTGCGCACGCAAAAGAAAGATGGGTATTGGGACGAGCCGTACTACACCGGAACCGGCTTCCCGCGTGTGTTCTATCTGATGTACCACATGTACCGCCAATACTTTCCGCTGATCGCGCTGACGACGTATAAGAAAGTCATTGCACAAGAGCAAGGGCAGAATTAGGTATCGCGGTCAGCTCTCAGCCATCAGCCTCCAGTTTTCGCTGAGAGCTGACGGCTAAGAGCTGAGGGCTATGCTTGCTTTCGTCACTGGCGCCACCGGATTCGTCGGCAGTCACGTCGCGCGTGCTCTTGCTGAACAAGGCGCTGAATTGCGCTTGCTGGTTCGCGCGACGAGTGATCCGCGAAACATTCAGGATTTGCGTGCGGAGCGGGTCATCGGTGATCTGCGCGACCCGGATTCGCTCGATCCGGCTATGGCAGGCTGCGACGTAGTTTTTCACGTCGCGGCAGATTACCGCCTGTGGGTCCGTGATCCGGAGCAGATGTATCGCTCGAACGTGAATGGCACCCGAGCAGTTCTGGAAGCGGCACGAAAGAACCGCGTTCGGCGCGTGGTCTATACATCGAGCGTTGCGACCATGGGATTTACTTCGAATGGCCGTCCAGCGGATGAAAGTTCGCCAGTTTCGCTGGACCACATGATTGGTCACTACAAACGCTCGAAGTTCATGGCCGAACAACTCGCAATGGAAGCAGGGCGGTCCGGAATGGATGTGGTCGTGGTGAATCCAACCACTCCGGTGGGAGAACAGGATATCAAGCCGACACCCACAGGCCGTATCATCGTTGATTTCTTGAAAAAGAAATTTCCGGCCTACGTCGATACCGGTCTGAACCTGGTGGATGTAAAGGAATGCGCGCGTGGCCACATCGCCGCTTTGGAGAAGGGAAATAGGGGTGATCGTTACATTTTGGGCGGAGAGAACCTCACTCTAAAGCAAATTCTCGATAAGTTGGCGGCCATCACGGGCCTGCCTTCGCCGAAGATTCGAGTGCCCTACGTCCTCGCGCTTGCAACTGGAGTTGTGGATGAAATGGTCACTGGTCACATCTTTGGACGCGAACCGCGTGCCACGATTGACGCCGTCCGCATGGGCCGAAAGAAGATGTTTGTATCATCAGGCAAAGCCGAGCGCGAGCTGGGCTGGAGAGTAGTCGAGGTAGATGACGCTCTTCACAGAGCGGTTGAATGGTTTCAGGCCAATGGATACGCCTAAACGAAAAATCGCATTGGTTGCGGCATTGGAGAGAGAGGTCTGGCCGCTGGTAAAGCAATGGAGTGCCAGTGAGCGCGAATTCGACGGCAGGCAGTTCAGATTTTTTGAGAACGCTCGAGCGGTCCTGGTGTGTGGTGGAATTGGAGCCGAGGCTGCACGGCGTGCAACCGAAGCGATTATCCGCCTCTACCAACCTGTCGCCGTTGAGAGCGTCGGGTTCGCGGGCGCGCTGGACTCGCGGCTAGAGGTCGGAACAGTTATAGGAGTCAAGAGGGTCATTGATGCCAAGGATGGCAGCACAGCCGAGGCTCCCATCGGATACTGGACTTTGGTGAGTAGTGAATCAACGGCAGGTGTCGAGCAGAAGAAAAAGCTGGCACTGGCATACGGCGCCCACGCAGTTGACATGGAATCGGCTGCGGTGGCTCGTGCAGCGCAGTGCCACGGAATACCGTTCCTCGCTCTTAAGGTCATTTCTGACGCTCACGATTTTGAAATGCCTCCGGTGGATCGATTCGCCTCGCACGACGGTCGTTTTCGCACTGGACGTTTTCTACTCTTTGCTTTGCTTCGTCCATGGTGGTGGCTAAGAGTAGTTCGATTGGCGAGAAACAGTAATAAAGCGGCCAAGGCTCTGTGTCGCTGGCTAGACCAATACAATCACGAGGTACAGATTTCTGAGCTCGGGCCAAGTCTGCACCTGACTACAGTCTCGCATTAAATAATGTCGTTGGCAAAACAACTCGTCATGGAAGAGAGAAGGCAGGCAATTCCTTCCACGATGCAAGCGGCGGTATACCGCGGTGTGAACGACGTCCGGCTCGAAACAGTTCCTGTCCCGCAGATCGGCCGAGGCGAGATCCTCCTTCGCGTGCACACCTGCGGAATCTGCGGGACCGATCTCAAGAAGATCGCCACCGGGTCGCATTCCGCCCCGCGAATCTTCGGACACGAAACTTCAGGCGTAATCGCCGCAGTTGGGGACGGGGTGTGCGGCTTCCAGCCCGGAGACCGCGTCGTAGTCTTCCATCACATACCCTGCCGAGATTGTTACTACTGCCGCCATAGAACGTTCGCCCAATGTGAGACCTACAAGAAAGTCGGTTGCACCGCCGGATTCGAACCTTCCGGTGGCGGCTTCGCCGAATACGTTCGCGTCATGGATTGGATTGTGTGCGAAGGGACGGTCCGAATCCCTGACACGGTCTCCTTCGAGCAGGCCTGTTTCGTGGAGCCTGTAAACACTTGCATGAAGGGAAGTGAAACTTTGCAGCTCAAGCAAGGTGAAACGGTTCTGGTAATAGGTCAGGGGCCGATTGGTATCTTGTTGAGTATATTGGCTCAGCGCGCTGGGGCTAGCGTAATTACTTCCGATTTATATCCGCAAAGGCTTAAAATAGCTGAAACATTCGGCTTGGGGAACAGTATTGATGCTTCGCGCTCCGATACAGTCAGAGCGGTGCGGGAGCAGACTGAAGGCCGAGGTGCTGACGCGGCGATTCTCGCGGTAGCAGGCGACGGCCTCATCCGGTCGGCGATGGACGCAGTCCGTCCTGGTGGCCGGGTATTGCTGTTCGCGCAAACTGTGCATGGTGAGGCCACAATCGACCCCGCCGCGGTTTGCGTCGATGAGAAGACTTTATTGGGGTCGTACAGCGCCTCTGTTGAGCTACAGGAGGAATCGGTTCGATTTGTGATGAACCATGAACTAGATTTGGAACCTTTGATTAGCCACCGCTTTCCTCTCCCCAGCGCTGTCGAAGCCTTGAACCTGGCTGCCCATCCCCAAGCGCATTCCATGAAGATCGTGATTCAACCGGGCAGCTCGTGGGAAGGACGCTCAGATTGAACGGAAAAATGACTGCAGCTGTCCTCTACGGCAAAGAGGACGTGAAAATTGAAAAAGTACCGATTCCTCGCGTTAACGATGGAGAGGTGCTAGTTAAAGTGCAGGTCGCGCTGACCTGCGGCACCGATTTGAAAGTTTATCAACGCGGCTATCATGCTCGCATGATTGTGCCACCAGCCCTCTTCGGACACGAATTGGCTGGAGTGATCGAGGAAGTTGGCCAAAATGTCCGCGGATTCAAGAAAGGAATGCGCGTCGTAGCCTTGAATTCCGCGCCCTGCCAGATGTGCTTCTATTGCTCTAAACATCAGGAGAACCTTTGCGAAGATCTGCTGTTCAACAATGGCGCTTACGCAGAGTACATCCGCATCCCGCGCCGCATTGTTGAAACCAACATGCTAGCCGTCCCCCCTGACGTGACGTATGAAGAAGCCGCCATGGTCGAGCCGCTGGCTTGTGTGCTGCGCGGTTTGCACGAAACCGGGGTCGAAATCGGCGACACGGTTACTGTGATCGGTGGCGGGCCGATTGGATTAATGTTCGTTCAGGTTGCAAAGGCGATTGGCTGCAACGTCATGTCGGTCGTTAAGCGGGATTCTCAAGTCGCCGCCTCCAAGCGCATGGGGGCTCACGATGTCGTGCAGATTACGAATGTAAAGGATCCCGTGGAAGCCGTGCGGGCACTCTCTCCCGATAAGCGCGGCAGCGACGTTGTCATCGAAGCCGTGGGTCGTCCGGAAGCCTGGGAGTTGGCTATCGACATGGTTCGTAAAGGTGGCACCGTGAACTTCTTCGGCGGATGCGCCAGCGGCACCAAGGTCCAGCTTGATACCAACCGCCTGCACTATTCGGAGATCACGCTGAAAGCCACCTTCCACCATACTCCGGAGACAGTGCGTAGGGCATTCAATTTGATCGCGGAAAAGAAAATTCGCTCCACCGATTACATTACTGGTGAAGCACCGCTTTCACGCTTGCAGCAAGTTCTCCGGCATATGCTGAACCGTAACGGAGATATTAAGACAGCGATCATACCGGGGCATTGAGCCTGGAGAGCATCGAGATTCTTGTCATTCCGAATCCGGCTTCAGTCGGTGAGGAATTTGCTTTCTGGGAATTGCCCGCGCCTCTAACTCGCGGCATCAAGTCACGGAACAGCCTGTACTCTCACTTATGACCCCAGGCGCCACTACCGAAACCCGCTCCCCGGCCTGGAACCTTCTGCCCCAGGGCTACGCCATCCCCGATCGCGCCCCTTCGCAATCCGAAGCTCAAGAATACTGCCGCCACCTCGCTCGCACACATTACGAAAATTTCTCGGTCGCAACCTGGTTCCTTCCTGAGCGCCTGCGCCAGCACTTCTACAGTGTTTATGCCTACTGCCGAATCTCTGATGATCTGGGCGACGAAGTCGACCATCCCGCAGCCTCGCTGCAATTGCTCGACGAATGGGAAGCGGAACTGCATGCTTGCTACGCCGGAAGTCCGCGACACCCGGTCTTTGTTGCTCTCGCGGAAACCGTCCCCAAGTTCGACATTCCGATGCAGCCATTCGCTGATTTGCTGAAGGCCTTTCGCCAGGACCAAACCATTACTCGTTATCCCACATTCAATGATCTTCTGGGCTACTGCCGCTATTCAGCCAACCCTGTTGGCCACCTCGTGCTTTATCTCTGTGGCTATCGAGATGCCGAACGCCAGGCACTTTCTGATTTCACCTGCACCGCGCTGCAGCTCGCGAATTTTTGGCAGGACGTGAGCGTCGATTACGCGAAGGGTCGGATTTACTTGCCGTTGGAGGATATGCAACATTACAAGGTCAGCGAGCGAGACATTGCAGCAACCCAAAACACCGCTTCCTTCTGCGAAATGATGCGGTTCGAAGTCGAACGGGCTCGCGAGTGGTTTCGTCGCGGCCTGCCACTCGTGAAGAAAGTCGACCGTGAGCTGGCCATAGATATCGAGCTGTTCAGCCGAGGCGGCCAGGAAATCCTCAACGCGATCGAACGGCAGGGCTTCGCCGTACTGGGACGTCGGCCCTCCATCTCTAAAGCTCGCAAACTGGCGCTGGTCATGCGGGCAGCGCTGGGGAAGTTATTATGAGCGCAGCCGTGCAACAGGCACCCGCGTTTTCTCCCACTCCGTCGCAACTTGCGGTTGCCTATTCCGTGTGCCGCAGCATCGCGCGTGCTTCTGCCAGGAATTTCTACTATGCCTTCCTGGCATTGCCAAAGGCTAAGCGGCAGGCATTGTGTGCGGTATATGCGTTCATGCGCCGCTGCGATGACATCACCGACGAGGCCAGCCTTCCGTTAAACGATCGTCGCCAAAAGCTCGCGGAGTGGCTTGATGGGCTTCATCGTGCCCTCTCTGGCTATCCAACCGACGATCCTGTGCTGCTGGCGCTCACAGACACGCAGCAGCGTTACAAGATTGCCCCGGAACTACTTGACCAGTTGGCATATGGCACCGCCATGGATCTCCAGGAGTCACCCGCCGGTTCGCAGCCAGGAGTGTCGGTGCCGCACGCGCGGTACCGCAGCTTCGAGGACCTGCGCGTGTATTGCTATCGAGTGGCTTCAGTCGTGGGATTGGTTTGTATCCGCATCTTCGGGTATCGTGATCGCGCTGCTGAGCCGCTGGCCGAAAATCTTGGCCTCGCATTCCAGCTTACGAACATCATTCGCGACGTGAAGGAAGATGCTGCCATGGGCCGCATCTACCTTCCACAGGAAGAGCTGGAGAAATTCGATATTTCGCTTTCAGAATTGCATTCAAACGGCGACTCGGCTCGATTACGCATGCTGCTTGGCTCTATTGCCGATCGCGCCCGCGAATACTATCGCAGTGGCGACGAGCTAATTCCAATGGTTGATGAAGACAGCCAGCCCGCCCTCTGGGTGCTGATTACCATCTACCGTCGCTTGCTCGAGAAGATCTCCCTCCGGCAGTACGATGTTTTCAAACAGAAAGTCAGCCTCACCACCGGCGAAAAGCTCGTTATCCTGGGAAAGGGCTTGCTCAAGCGCTTGGGGTAATGAACCAGCGCTCGACACATTCTGCCCGAGTGGCGGTGGTGGGCGGCGGCCTGGCCGGACTAGCCGCCGGTTCGGTTCTTGCCCACAGCGGCTTCCACGTCACTCTGTTCGAGCGTCGTCCTTATTTGGGCGGACGTGCTTCTTCCTATCAGCACCCCGGCACTGGCGAAATAGTTGATAACTGCCAGCATGTGCTGCTCGGGTGCTGCACGAACCTGATCGAGTTCTATCAGAGGATTGGTGTAGAAGATAAAATCCGCTGGTTCGATCAGCTCACATTTCTGGAACCTGGCGGACGTGCCTCGGTAATCCGGCCTTCGTGGCTGCCCGCCCCATTTCACACCGCGCCGGCATTCTTGCGCGCAACCTGCCTGAATTTGGCTGACAAACTGGCGATCGCCGCTGCGATGGCCGCGCTGGCACCTTTGACGCCGCGCGACAATGGCGAGACATTTCTAACTTGGCTGCGCCGCCATGGACAAACCGAGCGCGCGATCAATCGCTTTTGGAAAACGGTGCTGGTCAGCGCTCTCAACGAAGAGTTGGAAAATGTTTCTGTGCGTTCCGCTGCGCAGGTGATCCGCGAATCTTTTCTGAAATCCGCATCTGCCGGTCGAATGGGCATCCCGACAGTACCGCTCTCTGATCTTTATAGCGCGGCGGGAGGCTACATCTGCGCTCGCGGAGGAGCAGTTGAATTCCGCTGCAATGTCGAATCATTCCGGGCTGAACCCGCACAAGTGAAGCTGCTGGTAAGCGGGCAAGAGCAGACCTTTGATTTCGTCATCCTTGCCGTACCATTTGATGTTCTCTGCCGGGTGCTCCCGCGGACCTCCGCCGCAGAGCCGCTGCAACAGAGCCTGGCGCATTTCGAAACCTCGCCTATCACCGGAATCCATCTCTGGTTTGACCGGCAGATCACGGAGCTTGAACACGCGGTTCTGCTGGAT
>DAIMDJ010000067.1:0-9879 GCA_036725905.1 Terriglobales bacterium | reverse complement strand
TTCCGAATCGCTTTAGCGGTGAGGAATCTGCTTTCGCGAGTTTTTCCGCAGCCTGTTAGCGGGATTGCATCTTCGAATGCGCCCTGTTGCTAATACATGTGCGCACATTTAATATCACTGAACTCCCAGACCACTTCATTTGCACCGGTCCGAAATAGCGAAGGCTCCACGTTAGGGCGGCCTAAGCGAATAGAAGGTTCCAGAAGAACTTTCAGGACCGGGTAAAAGTCGAACAAAAAACCAGTCTGCACTGCCACTTCGTTTGATGCGCCGTAATCAGTGACAACTTTGTTAAGCCTCCAACGAGGGTAGTACCTGCGTACCCTCGCCGCGAGAGCGCGGAGTGTCACAGAATCTTCGCTTCAGAACAATGCGAAGGTCATCGGCTCCCTTGCGGTACTGAATTGACACTGCGTCAGGAGAAGGGAACATACACGTGGCGGCTTTCAAGAAACCGAATTTGATTTTTGCCTGTCTAAGCAGAGCCTGTGCTGTGTGGCTGATTTCTGGATTCGCTGTTTTTGCACATGCCAGCAGCAGCGATATTGTGTTGTATGCCGCGAAAGCGCCGGTAAGAAAAGGAACCTGGGCAGTCGTCGCGGACTCGACCGCCGCGGGCGGTAAAGCCATCGCGAATCCCAACCTTGGAGCTCCAAAACTTACTGCGCCGCTGGCTAAGCCCGCCAATTATTTCGAACTGACTTTTCCGGCATATTCGGCCAAAGCCTACCATCTTTGGATTCGCGGTAAAGCTGCGGGCAATTCCACTAATAATGATTCGGTATATGTCCAGTTTTCGGATAGCGTAACCAGCGCTGGTTCAGCGATCCATCGCATTGGGACAACTTCTGGAGCCACGGTGATGCTCCAGGCCTGTACTACAGCGATAGATCACGGTTGGGGTTGGACCGACAACGGATGGTGTGGGCTGGGAGCGAATGTTTTTTTTCAGACTACCGGCACCCATACTATTCGCGTGCAAGTACGGGAAGATGGTCTCTCTATCGATCAGATTGTGCTGTCGCCCATAACCTACCTGGCTACGGCGCCCGGCAAGGCGATCGACGATACGACTATCCTCCCTGCGAATCTACCGGTGTTGACTTCGAACATCAAGGTGAGCGTCAGCGCAAATCCATCCTCCGGGGTTGCGCCTTTGAATGTGAACTTCACTGCGACCGTCAAGCTCGCGAGTGGATACGTCACCGCATACAACTGGAACTTCGGAGATGGCCAGACATCCACGCAGATACTGCCTTCGCACCTATATCAAAGCCAGGGCAATTACACTGCAAAGGTGACAATCACCGACAACAGCGGAAATAAGGCCAGTGCTTCAACTCTGGTGAACGTAAGCGGAATCGGGTCTCTCAGTGACACTTTCAACAGCGGAAGCTTGGACACCAGCAAATGGTTGGCCTCCAATGAACCCGCACCCGGGAACATCTCGGGGGTGAACTACGGCTCCTTCGTGCCCAGCAATGTAGATCTTTCGAAGGGCATGCTTTGTCTGAAGCTGCAGCAGCAGCAAGGCAATTCAGGTGTAATGTCTGTTGGCGGACAGCTTCAGTCGCTCACCACGTATGGCTACGGCACTTACGAGTGGGTAATGCGGGCGAGCTCGACTTCGTCGACGCCGGCTGGTGCGGGCGCTGTCGTTTCCGGTCAAATCTCAGCGGGTTTCAACTTCGTGAACAATTCGCAGACCGAGATCGACTTTGAAATCGAGGGCCAGCACCCAGACACGGTATGGATGACGAATTGGATCAGCACGAGCAAGAAGCAGTACAGCAGCGTGTTTCTGGCGTCTCCGGAAGCTGGCTTTCACCATTACAAGTTTGTGTGGGTGCCCGGCAAAATCGATTACTACATTGACGGCGTGCTGGTTTCCACACACACTTCAAACTTACCCAGCGCGCCGGCGTACATCATGATGAACCATTGGGGCACGAACAGTACGGGTTGGGGCGGATTGGCGACCGTGGGTGTGGAGCGTTACCTGTACGTTTCTAGTTTTAACTACACGCCGATGTAAGCGTAGCCCGCGACAGCCAACAGCGTTGAAGTCGACAGGTGTCGAGAAATCGCCTTCACACAAGCAACCCAGTCCTGAGCGAAATCGCCTGTTATCAACGGTAATCTCTGGCATACTCCAAAAATGCTGACCGCAAGCGAAGTTTCGTCGCTCCTAAGTGAAGAACTCACGCGTATCAGGGGGTAGTACTCTTCGGGAAAAATTGTCGACCCTTCCCTGCCGGGTTGGGCGGTCCCAGGGCCCGCGCGCGCGACCAATCTCGTACTTCCTTTGCCATTGTTTATTTGTCGATCGCGCCGAACGGCTTGGTGACGTGGAGAACCGTGCGAAGCCCGTTGAAGTAGCGCACGGACCACCAACGCGCAGGCGGCGACGCACTCCTACTTCCGTCGAGTAGGCATCGGGCAGTCGTGCTCGCCATCGGCCAAGTGATGCAAGCCGCTCTGTGTCAGGGCAGACGCAACGCGATAAGTTCCGCAGGTAGATTGGAGCCCCCGGTCGGGACGACGATGAATTGCACGCCGTTCAGCATGTAGGTCATCGGCGCTCCCGTCGCGTTGCGTGGCAGCGCCACCTCGCCAACAACCTTTCCGGTCTCTTTGTCATAGGCGCTTAGTTTGGGGTCTCTAATCTCGAAATCCGGCACCTCCTCGGGACTGCCTCCCTCGCGATGCGTGCCGCCCTCTTGCCCAACGATGAGCAGCGTCTTCGTCAGGAGCAAATGACCGCGTGCGGCTCTTCCAAGGCCTCGGAGACCGAGCTGTCGCAACACAGGATTGCTCTGGGCCAGGTCGCCTGCCGGTGTCATCCAGCGATGATCGCCGGTGTTCAGATCGATGGCGGTGATACGCCCGTATGGTGGTTTCCAGAGGGGCACGCCCTGCATCGTCTCAACCGGAGTCATCTTCCCGTAGTAGTCGGTATTGGGTACTGAAATCTTTGTGAGCGTGGCCACGTAGGGAAGCGTGACCGAGGAGACGTAGCAGATTCCCGTCTCTGGATCACACGCCGCGCCCGACCAACTTGCGCCTCCGGCGATGCCGGGCAACTCGATCGTCGGTTTCTGAAAAGAAGGCGGCGTGAACAGAGGACCGTAGTTGTACTTTTCCAGAACGGCCAACGCCTGCTTGCGCAGCTCCGGCGTGAAGTCGATGACGTCATTCTCTGTGACTCCCTGCCGATCAAATGGAGCGGGCTTGGTCGGGAAGGGCTGCGTTGGGGAGGTTTTCTCTCCGGGCACCGTGGACTGGGGAACGGGTTTCTCTTCAATGGGCCAGATCGGCTTGCCCGTCAGCCGGTCGAAGACATAGCAGAAGCCCTGCTTGCTCATCTGAGCGACGGCCTTCACAGGCTTTCCGTCAACTCGGATGTCAATCAGGTTGGGTGCACAAGGGAGGTCGTAGTCCCACAGCCCGTGGTGGACCATTTGAAAATGCCAGACGCGCTTGCCGGTTCGCGCATCCAGGCAGACCAGACTCTCTCCAAAGAGGCCGTCGCCGGGACGATGAACACCGTAGTGATCGTCCGACGGCGTGCTGAACGGCAGGTAGACGTAGCCCAATGCGTCATCCGCGCTCATCATCGTCCAGACGTTCGCTGCCCCCGTCGTCTTCCACGAACCGTCCTTCCAAGTCTCGTTACCAAACTCTCCCTGTCTGGGAATGACATGGAATATCCACTGCTGCTTGCCGGTGCGAACATCGAAGCCTCGCACGTCACCGGGTGGCATCTCTGCAGCCAAGGGAACATCGTTGACCTTCGAACCCATAACCACAACGTCGCGACAAATGATCGGTGGGGAGGAGACTCCGTACAGATGGCGATCGACAGTACGGCCCAACTCTTGCGTCAGGTCAATGCGCCCCTCGCGACCGAAGGTGCGAATAGGCTTGCCCGTCTGCGCGTTCAGGCAGATCAGATAGCCGTCACCGGTGCCAAAAAGGATGCGTTGATCGTCACCATCTGCCCAGTAGGCGACGCCGCGATGCACGAAGCCATTGTTGGATGGCGTTCCGTTCTTCCATGTCTCGGGGTCGTAGATCCACCGGGTCTTGCCTGTCGCGGCGTCGATGGCCGCGACTTGGGAGAGCGAGGTACTGATGTAGAGAACACCGCCGACCATCAGCGGAGTAGCTTCCCAAACCCAAGTTTTCAGATGATTCGCTTTCGCGACCTCCTCTTCGGCGGAGCGCCATGTCCACGCGGTTCTCAGGCGATTGAAATTGCCCCCGCTTATCTGCGTGAGAAGTGAATATTTCGAACTGGCCTTGTCGCCGGCATAGTTCAACCATTCTGTCGCCGCGCCCCGGACCTTCCCCGCCCGAGCATGCGCGGGACGGCCGACAGGCACCCCCGTGCCCGCGGCCTGAGCAGCCTGCACGATGGAGGTCACTCCCCCCAAGAAAGGCGCTGCGACCAGGGCCGCCCCGGCTTTCAGAACTTCACGCCGGGTCCGCAAAGCATGGACATGCTCTTGATTGGAATCGTTACATTGATTGCACATGGAAGGTTTCCTTTATAGCTAGGAATTGTGCAGGCTGACTGGAC
This sequence comes from Terriglobales bacterium, assembly GCA_036725905.1. Taxonomy (GTDB): domain Bacteria; phylum Acidobacteriota; class Terriglobia; order Terriglobales; family Acidobacteriaceae; genus QIAB01. The sequence goes on along the minus strand of DAIMDJ010000067.1, from coordinate 5,297 downwards.
ACCGGTACGGTGCCACAAACCCGCCATCAACCGCCAGCGCGTGTCCGGTGACGAAGGAAGCCGCATCCTAACACAGCATTTATGAGATAGCTTCTAGTGAATATGCATCTGTTTCCGCAGCGGCAGCGGCGACTCTGTCACGTGTCGTGGCCTGTGAATAACATATGATGGCGGCGCAGTGAGCGGTTTGAATTCGATTGCTGCAACTGGCGCCGGCGCCCCAGTCACCTGCACGAATTTCGCAATGGAAGGTACTCCAATCTTGTTTACGAGAAACAGCATGTAGTAGCCCGGCGGCGTAAGGTTCGAATTCTGGGGCAAAACCGCAGTGAGCCCGCCGTTCTGCACGGTGAAGGACAGTCCGACGAAGCGTTGATCCATATCGAAGGAATGAGTGACTGAGCCGGGCTTGATCAAGACAACAGACCCGATGTCTGTATTCGGTGTCTGCACCGCGAATGTGCTCCCATACGTGATTGAGGCGGGAGCGCTGCTGATCGTCGGCCGCATCGCCGCACTGCCATCCGAGTTAAACAGGTACGCTGGCTGGTAAATCTCGATATGTTTCTCGTAGACGCCCTGCTGTGGGTTCCCGCCGGCCAGAAACACCGTACCGTCTGGCAAAAGCAACTGGACGTTGTGGTAGAGCCTGGGAAAAACGTTGGCGCCAGCTGAAGAAAAACTATTGGTCGCGGGATCGTAAAGCTCCGCTTGCAGGCTTGCTGTGGTCGCATCTTCATCTTTCGCAGAGCCGCCGGCGACCAGCACTTTACCACTGGGCAGCAGCGTGGCTTCCATTTCCACGCGAGCTTGCGCCATCGCCGGGCCTTCCTGCCACTTCGGGGAGATCTGTCCAAGATCGATAATCTCTGTGGTATTCGTTGCGGGATTATCTCCGCCCATGATGATGACCTTTGGGTCGTAGTTATTTGCCGGCGTAAGAGGAAGCAGCACGGAGGAGCCGTAGGTCCGCTCTTCTACCGCACCCCCATAGATGGTCCAGGCGAGAAAGGACCATGCCTGATGACTGGGATCGAACACCAAAGTTGCGGATGACGGAGCGGAATAGAACACCTGACCGCTCGGCAGCAGATGCATGCGAGGGTACAAGGGAAATGCAAAAGTGAAGCTGGGATCATTCAAACCGCTTGGATTGCCCGGAATCTCGGTTCCCCAGCCTTGTCCTAATGTATAAATTTCGCTGGTGTTGTTCGTGTTTCCGTTTTCGTCGAGGCCGGACGTACTCATCATGCGTCCATCGCCGAGCTCGGTCAGAGTGGGATACCAGCGTCCGTGTGTTGTGTTTCCCTGATTTGGTCCCTCTGCAACAGAAAAACTCCCAGTCGCAGGATCAAAAATTGAAGAGTTCCCAAGTCCCGTGAAGGGTATATCGGAGGCGCCGCCCACCGGGGCCAGGGCTCCATAAGTAGCCGTACCACCATTAATCAGAACGCGTCCGTCAGCCATCACTGACATACCATTGCAGAACATGTCCCACGCGACACGCTGAGTCGTGATCTTCCCGGCTTGGGGATCCCATATCGCCGACTCGTAATCTGGATTCGTGTTGCTGGGGAACGCATTGCTCGGGTCATTCCCCGAACCAGAAACGATTAGCACCTTTCCGGTATGCAGTAGAGCGGCGTGGATAGGGTTGATGGGCATGGTGTAGGGGAGCGTGGACCATTTCCCATAGGGCGGTGCGGTCCCCGAAGAGCTTGGCGCTTGCGCCGGAGCGGCGCCGCCAGAGTTTGGAGAAGAAATTCCGCCGCCGCAGCCGATTAGAGCGAAGAGCATCAGGAGCGCAGCGAGGAGCGCATGGGTTCTCGCCGAAGATATCATTGTCATGGCTGGTCTTTTTGTGCCGCTCTGTGTCGTCTCGAAACGCTTACTTCAATGCAACAGTCTCGGTCGAGGGAGGGGAGAGTCGCGTCATGTTGGGGAAGAATGGCGTGACCTCGAAAGGCATCTTCTCTTGGGGAGAGAGGAGAGCGACCGGTCTAACTTGCATCATCTCCAGATGATTGCTCCACGAATTGAGCTTGATCCTGCCGCCGAGCGGCAGTGCCGCGATCTGCTCAATGCGCTGCATTTCCAATGGAGGCGCAGAACTGGCGAGCGTCGACAAGCGAGTAGTCTTAGCATTCCCGAGGGTGTTGCCCAGGTGCGGCTTGATGAGGCTGGTAAGCTCCGGCGCGCGATTTTGCAGTGCTTTCAAGAACAGACCGGCGTTACTGAGTTTGTCCTTATATGGGGAGTTGGTCAGCAAATCCACCGCTTTTTGATCCGCAGCTTGTTCATCTGCGGGGCTGCGTCCGAAGTCCAGACGTTGGAACGTATCTATATCGGGGAAAAAGAAACGGTCGGTGAATGCCAGCTTGGTGTTGATGCGATGACCAAGCGCGATATGCCCAAGCTCATGGGCCAGCATCATAGCCAGTGAAGCCTCATCCGGCAGAACATCGAGCAAGCCACGGCTGACCACAATGGTGTGTCCAATGGTGAACGACTCCAGCGGCGTGGTCAGCAGCACGCGACAGCGCACATCGGGAACGATCTCCAGCTTGTTCGTAATGATCAGGTTGTTGACCACGGTCTGTAAGATTCTGTCGACCTCGCCTTGAGGCGCAAGCAGACCGACCTTTTGTAGATGGTCTAAAGCGTTGTCTTCTGCCACCCGTTCCCACATGCGTTGCGCTTCTACTGGGCCAGTATCTCTGGCGGACTCACTCCGGTCCTGGGCGGTTTCTACTTGGATCTGCGTGAACTCCTGGTCGTGTTTCAACCGTTCCACGTCGTAGCCCCAAAGCCGCGTCTGAGCTTTGAAGTACAAATTGTGAAATGGCGGAGAGCTTCGTTGGGTACCTGACTCTTCGATGTAGATGTAGGTTGGCAGCCACACACCGGGCTGGAGGTTCAAGCGCCAACTGTCGAAGTGCAGATAATAGCTGTAGCGGGAATGAGGAGTATAAGTACCATTGAACCGGACGATGTTGAAGTCGCGGTCTTCCACCCAGATTCTTCCCGTGAAAAGCCCCTTGGGCGCTGATTCTTTCGGTTGAACATCAACCACAACGCAGCGTACTTCGCCGAGAAATTCCTGGCGCACGAAGTTGAAGTAATAACTGCTTTTCTGGAAATCCGCATCCAGCATGACCATTTGCGCGAAGCCGCGCGGCATGAACCTGCGGGAGAAGATGCCCGAAAATGGGTTCATGAAGTGGCGGCCGAAGCCGGGGCGCTGTTTCTCGAACAACACATCCTCAGGACCTGCGCTGATATCAAGCCGTCCGATAAAATACTGATCGCTGGTCGGCTCGACGTTGTGGTCTTTATCTTCACGCAGATTCTGGATATAGGTCTCGGCCAACGGATGCATGGTTTTCATTGTCGCTACGAATGCGCGTTCGCTCTGCACCACGCGGTCGACCATACGGTCGAAAGAAACCGGCGCCAATGCTGTAAAAGAGGCGTGTTTCGTGACACCGTAGTTGCCGTAGATAGTGACAGTTGCGTCATTGCCGACTACCGCAGTCTTGTTCAAGAGTGTGGTTATTTGGAATGTTGCGCTCGTAGACCCCGCTGGCACGGTCACGCTGGGCGGCACTTTGGCTGCGTTCGACGGATCAGCAGCCAAGGAAACCTCGACGTCGGAGGGAGCCGGCATGTTCAGGGTCACGGCTCCCAGCACGGAGTTGCCTCCCACCACACTAGCCGAATTCAAGCTGACCGAGGAAAGTGCGGGATTCTCGGCCGCGCTGATTCCGGCAACCACTAGCAATAAGAACAAACACGAGACGACTGTTCTGAAATTACGCATAAGGCTCCTTTACGAAGCGAGTTGGAAAACAATGTGCACGACCGCCGTCGAATCCACGGGGCGACCTTCATGTAATGCTGGTTTGAACTTGATTTGCTCGGCAGCTTTGACTGCCTGTTCATCCAATCCATAGCCGAGCCCTTGTAATACTTTGATTACGTGTATCTGGCCATTACTGGTGAACAACACCTCGAGCCGAACCTCGCCATCGATTTTCAGCTTGCGGCCCTCGTCGGTGTAGTCGGGCTTTGGTTTCGACAATATTTCCAGCGGGACCGTCGGTGGACCGCTCACGACAGATATCTTCTGCAACTCAGGTGCGGAATGATGGGCGTCGAAGCCCGATTGCTGTAGTACACCGCTGCTCCTGGGACCGCCGATAGCCACTCCATTCCCGAATCCCGCGCTGGCTACCACGCCCGGAGTTGCTCCTCCCAATCCGTTGCCGTGTCCGGATCCAGCGGGCAAGTCGAATGAACCTGCCTGGCCGATGTTGACGGCCCCGCCGCGATTTTCTTTGGCGGGAACACCTTTAGGATCGCCGAAGCCGCCGGTCTGAACTGCGGCGGCCGGCTTGGTAGTGGTTGGCATGACAGAGCTGCCGGTTGAGAAGGTGTTCGTGGCTACAACTTTGGGTGCTGGCGCACTAGGAAGCATTGGTAGCTTGCTCTCAATCTTCATCTCAGGAGCCTTCACCTCGAGTTCCGGCTGCTTGTGCTCAGGCGCCGGCACGATCAGCTTGGCCACCGCAGGTGCTTCGACTACCGGCTGTGGTTTCGCTACCAGGCGCGGATTCACCGGCTGGGGCTCCTGCAGCACGGGCGGCGCGTAAGGTACAAGGTTCGTGACCACGTAGTGCCGCGCTTGCGGGATTGCCTGCGGGAATAGGGCATTCACGGCTAGGAGAGACACCACTACGAATGCCTGCACGCCCCAGCCGGTCACGAAGGATTTCCAGCGTGACTGTGGCGACGGAAGTGGCGTAAACAATAACTGCCGCATTAGATCTCCTCCACCGGTTTGCCTACCTGCGATTTCCAAAACCGCCCTTCGTGAGAACGCCGATCACAATTTCAACGACAGACGGCGATTAGCGCCGCCACGACAAAGACAGCTTTCGCAACGTTAGGAAGTCTGGCTATCAAATGGATCATGCCCGAGATGCTTCCAAAACCCAGGTACGTCACCTATCTACCTACCTTTCGATCTAAAAGGTTCCAGCCAAATGAGAAATTCATGAACACGGTTAGCGCTCCCGCTGAGCGCCCGGAATGAAAACGGTTCTCGTGAAGGTAGCCTGCGCCGAGTTCCGTAAACACGTCGCCATGCGGGATGATTGCTTTGACCCCGCTACCGTAGACAGCTTTGTTGTCCCAATCGAAGCCTTTGCTATCACGGGAGAAGGTGGTCTCAGCGTAGGGTACAAGTGTGGCCCTGGAGAATCTCTTTGCGATGACTCCTTGCGAGAAATAGCCCT
>DAIMDJ010000066.1:0-9901 GCA_036725905.1 Terriglobales bacterium | reverse complement strand
GCGGTGTGCGAGATCAGCACGGTGTGGTCGTTCGACATCAGTACACCGTTGTCCTGGATGAAATTGAGCAGGTGAGGCATCTGCTCGAGATCCGAGGGGATGTCGGGGTTGTCCCGTCGGAAGTGCGTGTTGTCGAACTGGACGTAGATCACGTGCTGGATGGCGCCCTTCGGTGATTTGAGCTGGCAGCTATTTGTGGCCGTCGTCGCAGCTAACGCCCGTGGCACAACCAGTAAGACAAGCGTCGCTAACACGGCGGTGACATTCAGAGTTGTTCCACGTAAATGCTGCGCGGCCTTTTGAAGCTGTAGACTGAGCTTGAACATGGCGGGCCTCCATTCGTTATATTCTGGTCGTTATATTCGGGACTGAGTAAACGTCCGGTCCCGGGCGTTCCGTTGATATGCAGGATTGAGGGTGCAGCACGCAGACGGGCGAATTGTACTCGATTCGGCTGGCTTCTGAAGAGGGAATAGCGGGCTGTTTCGCAAGAATCCATTCGCAACAATCGAGACGGTCATACTGCCCTCCGATAGTTTGTATCCTCAATGTTGCTGAATTATGTCGGCTGAATGAAATCTGTGTTAATTCCATGGCCTGAGCCGAGGTATCGAGAAATGGGTGTGTACATGTGTAGGGGATTCCCCTATACTGCCGCACGACAGTTGACCTAACCTGCACACCGTCCTAAGATTACCGCCTGCGGGGGAGTTTCTCTATGAACCCCGAAACAGCCGCGAGTTCGACCACAACCGGCGCCCCGATGATCGGGCAGACGATTTCCCACTACCGCATCATCGGGAAACTCGGCGGGGGCGGTATGGGTGTGGTCTATGAGGCTGAAGATGTCCGCCTCGGCCGGCACGTCGCGATCAAGTTCATCCCTGAAAATCTAATGGCCGATAAGAAGTCGATGGAGCGCTTCGAGCGCGAGGCTCGCGCTGCATCACAGCTAAATCATCCGTCCATCTGCACTATCCACGAAGTTGAAGATCACAATGGGTATCCGTTCATTGTGATGGAGAAGCTGGAGGGCGAAAGCCTGAAACAGCGGATCCACGGCAAGGCGATGGAACTGGATCAGCTGCTGGAGATCGCGGTTCAGGTGGCGGACGCTCTGAGCGCTTCGCATGGTAAGGGGATCATTCATCGCGATATCAAGCCAGCAAATATCTTTCTGACCAAGAATGGGCAGACCAAGGTGCTCGATTTCGGCCTCGCCAAGCTGATCCGCGATGATCATCTCGCAACCAGTGAAGAGACTCCCGTCGAAGATTCCCTCACCGCTGTGGGCGTCATTCCCGGCACGGCTGTTTACATGTCGCCGGAGCAAGCCCGCAGCGAGCCGCTCGACCCGCGCAGCGATCTGTTTTCCTTCGGGGTGGTGCTCTACGAAATGGCGACCGGGAAGAAGCCCTTTACCGGAAACAACGTGGTAACCACGCTGGATGCCATCCTGAACCAAAAACCTGTCTCCCCACTCAAAGTGAATCCCGCCCTGCCCAGCGACTTGGAGGGCATCATCGGGAGGGCGATGGAAAAGGATCGTGGCAAACGCTACCAAAGCGCGGAAGCCATGAAAGCTGACCTGCAGGCTCTGAAAAAAGAAACAGAATCAGGCTTAACCAAGACGGGGCGACGCGAAGGCCTGCCATACCGAATCGTGACGGATACGTTTCAGACCTCCAGCAAACCACAGAGATATCTCCTGCTGGCCGTCACTGCCCTACTCATCACCGTATTGGTGGCGGTGGGAGCATGGTGGGTCAAGCATCGCATGGGAGGCGCGGGTGTTGCTCCAACGAACACTATCGCTGTGCTTCCCCTGCAAAATATCAACGGAGATTTCAGCGTTGACTTTCTCCGCTTCGCGCTGGCCGATGAAATTTCCAATGTCCTCACCTACACACGGACACTGGACGTTCGTCCCTCTTCCATCACACGAAAATACGCAAGCGCGGACGTGGATCCGCAGCAGGTGGGTCGCCAACTGCGCGTGGCCCACGTCTTGACCGGGCACTTTCTGAAGGAAGGAGATCGTCTGCGCGTCACGCTGGAGGCCGTTGAAGTCGTCAGTGACCGGCTTTTTTGGCAAGCCAATATCAGCGCGTCCAGCCAGGACCTGATCTCGTTGCAGGAGCAACTCGGCAAGGAAGTGCGCCAAAGTTTGCTGCCGGCTTTGGGTGCGGCCGGCGGCTTTCTCGAAACTGGTACCCGGCCAAGTAGCCAGGAAGCCTACGACCTATACCTGCACAGCCTCGCGCTGCCCCATGATCCCGGACCGAACAAAGACGCCGTTGCAGTGCTGGAACATGTGGTGGCAACAGACCCGAACTACGCCCCTGCCTGGGAAGAGCTTGGCCTCAGGTATTACTACGACGCGGATTACGGTACAGGCGGCGAAGCTGCGTTCCAGCGCTCAAATCGCTGCTACGAGCGCGCTCTAGCGCTCGATCCGAATCTGATGCTGGCTGCGGGGCAGCAGATCACCAATCGAGTGATGCGCAGCGAGGTTGGAAAGGCATACGAAGCCGCGCGAGCACTGGTAAAACGACGTCCAGAGAGTTCACAAGCACACTTCGCACTCGCATACGTCTACCGCTACGCTGGCATGCTGGAACAGTCGGCCAAAGAGTGTGACGCAGCGTTGTCTCTGGATCCTGGTAATTATCTATTCCGTTCCTGCGCCTGGGCATTTATGGAATTGGGAAACACACATCGCGCTCTGGACTTCATTCAAATCGATGCCGGATCGGAATGGGCGAATTATGTCACTCCCTCACTGCTTCTCCGCGAAGGCAGAATTGCCGAAGCCCGCGCCGCGGTGAAGACGATGCCGACGAACCCGCGCTATCATCGCGATCTGCTGCAGGCCTGCCTGGACGGCTCGGCGTCAGAACTGGATCGTCTGGCTCGCGATGCAGTAACCAACGGGCCGTCGGAAGCGGACCCCGAGGTGGCCTATTACCAGGGAGCAATCTTTGCCTACTGTGGCAAGAAGGATGCTGCCTTTCGCATGCTCAGAACCGCGATCGAGACCAACTACTGCTCCTATTCCAACCTGTTATCCGATCCTCTGGTCAGAAACCTGCACAGCGACCCGAAGTTCGATGAAATTCTCACTGCTGCGCACACGTGCCAGGATGCCATTCAGACAGGAAACCACTAATTCGGATAGCATGAAGCAGCAGCTAACTTTTCATCGCTCATGAAGTCGAAAATATAACCACGAGGATACGGGCCACTGAGAAAAGACCCTGTGATCCTCTGTGCCCTCTGTGGTTATCTTTAAGATCTGAATCCAGGAAAAATCTTGGCTCCCATTCTCGCGAAGCACAATCCTATAGCCATGATCAAGACCGGTCGTGCTGGAGGATTCTTTCGTCTAGCTTCGTTGGCGTTCTGTTTCGCGATGTCCTTGTCCTTGCCGGGCCTAAGTCAGACCCCGGCCTCACAGAACCCTTACCAGCCGCTCCCCCAGGACACAGGCGTCCTCGGGCTGAAGCAAGAGTTGCTTCGATTGCAAACCACGGCCCGGCTAATGCAGGTTGTGGCGCATCCAGACGATGAAGATGGCGGGATGCTCACGCTGGAATCGCGCGGACACGGTGTGGCCACCCTCTTACTGACGCTGACCCATGGCGAAGGCGGACAAAATAAACTTGGCAGCAATCTGTTCGATGAGCTCGGAGTTCTGCGGACACTCGAGCTAACGGCTTCGGATCGTTATTACGGAGTCGAGCAGCGCTTCAGCCACGTGGCAGATTTCGGATATTCGAAGAATCCAGAAGAGACATTCGAAAAATGGCATGGGCACGATGTTGCTCTCGGCGATATTGTGCGCGTTATACGCACGTTCCGCCCAGACGTGTTGACCACGCGCTTTTCAGGCACAGAGCGCGACGGCCATGGGCATCACCAGGCTTCGGCCATCCTGACAAAAGAGGCGTTTCGGGCGGCCGCCGATTCCAAGCGCTTTCCTGAGCAAATTGCGGCGGGACTTCCTCCCTGGCAGCCAAAGAAGCTGTATATCGGCAATGTTTGCGGCTTCGGAGCGATGACCTGTCCCGCAGAAAACTATACGGTCAAACTGAATACGGGAGTCGTGAATCCCGTGCTCGGCGTGTCCTATGTGCAATTCGCTATGGAAGGCTTGCGGCACCAACTTTCGCAAGGAGCTGGAGGATGGTCGGTCGAGCCGGGTGACCGTTTCACTTATTACAAGCTGGTGGATTCGGTGCTCCCGCTTACGACGGACAAGGATGGACATGAAAAAGATTTTTTCGATGGACTTGACACCAGTTTGCCCGGACTGGCATCGCGCCTGGGGGATGAGGAGAAGAAAGTTCCGCAGTTGCGAGCAGGGCTGGTTGAGATTGCGGGTCAACTGAAGCAAGCGGCACAGTTGGGTACGGATCCAAATGACACCGTACGCCCCTTGTTGGCTGCACTAGACTCTCTCGGCCATTTCGTAGGGCAGAACAATGATCTCAGCGCTTCTGCGCGCCAAGACTTGGTCGCGCGTCTGCAAGAAAAAGAAGAACATATCCAGGCTGCGCTGAACCTCGCCCTAAACGCCTCCATGGAGGCAACGGCGATAATTCCTAGTGACATTCCGAATCAGCAGAATTCTCTAGCGATTTCGCCGGGACAGAAGTTCGATGTCCACGCGAAGTTCCATAACGGCTCAAAGCATCCGCTCTCAATCAAAGACATAATTCTTGATGGAATCACTCCCGCTGCTGTGAAGGAACCAGACCGTGTGTTACAGCCAGGCAGCGATTACGAGACCAATTTTCAAGTTCAACTTCCCTCGAATTTTCCGGTCACTCGCCCGGCGGTGCATCGCAATGATCCTGAGAGGGACAGCGTCTACGTGGTGGATGAGCCTCAATACGCAACCCTGCCGTTCCCGCCGCCTCCTTTTCGCGTGATTGCGCATTACGATGTTCCCGATCTTGCCTCGCCCACGCATCGCGATTCAGGGGTGCAGACGTATGCAACGTTTCCTGAGATTTCCGCGCCTGTGGTTGTGCCCTTTACCGACGAAAAGGGACAGACGCAAGACAGGCCGCTGAATGTAACGCCGGTTTACTCCGTGATGCTGGAGCCGGGAGAGCAAATTATTCGTGTTAATAACGGTACGGCAACGACGGTAAAAGTTGGCGTGAGCTGTAATTTGACGGGAGCTCAATCCGGCCAATTACATTTGGAAGTGCCGGCGGGCTGGCACGTCGAACCTAATGAACTGCAGGTGCGTCTATCCAAACGCGGCGATAAGCAGGATTTTGAATTCAAGATTGTTCCATCCAGCCTGAAAGAAGGAGAAACACAGGTTCGCGCTACGTTGACCGCTGGCGGCTCAACTTACAGCGAGGGTTACAGTCTGGTCACGCGCGAAGATCTGGAGAGCACTTATTACTATCAACCTGCGATTCAGCGCGTCAGCGTTGTGGATGTAAAGATTCCAAACGATGTGAAGATCGGGTACATCATGGGCGCGGGCGATGACATTCCAACTGTGCTGAAACAGATTGGATTGGACGTCACCGTAATCCCAGCGGAGAAGGTGGCGAGCGAAGATCTGAGCCGCTACAGGACAATTGTCCTCGGCATCCGCGCGTACGATACGCAAAAGGATGTTGTGGCAAACAACAAACGGCTGCTCGACTACGTCGCTGGCGGTGGGACTCTAATTGTGCAGTACGACACCGGAGTGAGCGATTTCAACAGCGGTCATCTCACCCCCTACCCAGCTCAACTCAGCCGGGCGCGGGTTTCGGTTGAGGAGGCGCCGGTCGAGATTCTTGCCCCGGATGATCCGGTTTTCCATTATCCCAATCAGATCACGCCGCGAGATTTCGACGGATGGGTGCAAGAGCGCGGATTATATTTCATGAACCAGTGGGACAGCAATTTCAAGGCGTTGCTGGCATGCCACGATCCGGGAGAACAGCCGCAAAAAGGTGGATTGCTGAAAGCCCAGTACGGCAAGGGCGTGTATATCTATAACGCCTACGCATTCTTTCGGCAGTTGCCGGCGGGCGTGCCCGGAGCGATTCGGCTGTATGTAAATTTGCTGGCTGCAGGGCATGGCGCTGGGCATTAGATTGCCTCCGCGTCTGCGAGCCTCTGTGCCCTCTGTGGTTTGTCTAGTTTGTTAACTACAGCGGACACAGGGGATCACAGAGTTGTTATGCAACATGACCCCTCCCAATCCGCCGAAAGCAGCTCACCGCAGCTCATTCGAGGTATCAGTCTCGGCAGCGCTACGGCGCTGAACATGATTGACATGATCGGCGTAGGTCCGTTCATCACGATTCCGTTGATCGTGAGCGCGATGGGCGGCCCGCAAGCCATGCTTGGCTGGATTCTCGGCGCTTTATTCGCCATTTGCGATGGTCTGGTTTGGGCGGAGTTGGGTGCGGCGTTGCCAGGCTCCGGCGGATCGTACCGCTACCTTCGCGAAATATACGGCCCAAATCGGCTAGGGCGGCTGGTTTCATTTCTGTTTATCTGGCAACTTTCATTCAGCGCCCCGCTTTCGATTGCCTCAGGGTCAATCGGGCTTGCCGGATATGCTTCGTACTTTTGGCCAGCGCTTCAAAATCAATACGCATCCCGCGATTGGAGCCTCGCGCTTCCGCTGCTAGGAAGTTTGCAATTACGATGGCTGATTTCCGGAGCGACATTTGTGGCGGTTGGTATCGTGCTGGTCGCAACGCTTCTTCTCTATCGCAAAATTACGCACATCGGATGGATGTCGAAACTGCTGCTGGCTGGTGTGCTGGGAACGATCGGCTGGATCATTTTTGCCGGACTAACTCACTTCAATGCCGCCCGCGTCTTCAGCTTCCCGCCAGGCGCGTTCGCGCTATCACACGATTTTTTCCTCGGTCTAGGCTCGGCGATGCTCATCGCCACGTACGATTATTGGGGTTACTACAACATCAGCTTCCTCGGAGATGAAGTCAAAGAGCCGAGCAAAACCATTCCACGCGCGCTGCTGCTATCCATTTTGCTGGTGGCATGTCTATATGTGGTTATGAACGTCAGCATTCTCGCTGTGGTGCCGTGGTGGGATCTCATTCGTCCGGCGCAGTCGAACAGCGGATTATTCGTGGTTTCCATTTTCATGCAACGGATTTATGGCGTCTGGGCAGCGAATCTGGTAACTGCGCTGGTGATGTGGACCGCGTTCGCTTCCGTGTTTTCACTGATGCTCGGCTATTCGCGCGTGCCCTACGCGGCAGCTTTGGACGGCAACTACTTCAGAGCGTTCGCGCGTGTGCACCCGCAGCACCGGTTTCCGTATGTTTCACTGCTGGCGTTGGGCGGCGTGGCCCTGCTGTTCTGTTTTTTCTCACTGGCTGATGTCATTGCAGCGCTGGTTGTAATTCGCATCCTGCTGCAATTTTTAGTCCAGGCGATTGGCGTCATCGTGCTGCGGATTCGCCGTCCCGATCTTCCGCGGCCATTTCGCATGTGGTTCTATCCGTTGCCGGCACTAATTGCGAGCTTTGGATTTGTATTCATCCTCATTTCGCGCAAGAACTTCCTAAGGGAAATCCGCTACGCGGCCGTTATCCTCATCGCGGGCCTCCTGATCTACTTTATTCGAGCGTGGCGAAATCGGGATTGGCCGTTCGGCCAAACCTTGCCGGCTGCAGTTAGCGAGGTTCCGACGAATTAGTATGGCTGCAGGAGTAAAAACACCGATGACGGGGAGCTTGCGTCGAAGGCCGATGGCTTCAGCCTGGGCGCCGATGCACGAGCCATTATTTCGATCGCTATGGATTGCCGCCGTCATTTCCTACACAGGGACATGGATGCAGAACGTTGGCGCGGGCTGGCTAATGACGCAGCTCACCATGTCACCGTTGATGGTGAGTTTGGTAACTGCAGCGACCACATTGCCGGTTTTTCTCGTCATGCTGCCTGCCGGTGCTCTCGCCGATCTGGTTGACCGCCGGCGTTTTCTGCTGATTACGCAAAGCTGGATGGTCGCGGCCTCTGCGGTGCTTGGAATTCTGACTTTGCTGAAGGTAGTGACCCCGTGGACTCTTCTGGCATTTACTTTTCTGCTTGGTCTGGGTGCGGTAACGAATGATCCTGCCTGGCAGGCGATCACTCCGGAAATCGTTTGTGCCGAAAATCATGCTCCGGCGGTCGCGCTAAACTCGGTGGGGTTTAATGTGGCGCGAGCGGTGGGTCCAGCCATGGGTGGACTGGTGATTGCGGCCGCCGGTTCTGGGTGGGCGTTTCTGCTGAATGCAGCGTCTTTCTTTGGCGTGATTTTCTTTTTATATCGCTGGAAGCGGCCGCATTTTGAGCATCTGGAGACTGGCAGAGTTGGCGATGCTCTGCTCGCTGGATTGCGCTATGTGCGGGGCGCGGCGGTGGTGCGATCGGTGCTGATTCGGACGGTAGCCTTCAGCCTGGCGGCAAGTTCATTGCCGGCGCTGCTTCCGATCATTGCGCAACCACATGGGGCGACGGGTTACGGATTGTTGCTCGGGTCATTCGGATTTGGCGCACTTGCCGGGGCGACGGTTTTACCGCGAATGCGCAGCCGCTTTTCTGTGGACGGAGTTGTCGTTTTCGCTATCCTGCTTTTTGCCGCAATGACGTTTGCTGCTGGACGCACGCAATCTTTTGGGTGGCTTAGCTTGGTATTGTTCGCCAGCGGGACCGCATGGATCGCGATTCTCGCTTGTCTCAATGTTGCCGCGCAGACTATGTCTCCATCATTTTTGCGGGCACGGGCCTTATCAATGTACCTGCTCGTACTGCAAGGCGGCATGGCGCTGGGTGCCACCGCGTGGGGCGGGCTCGCTACGTGGGTTGGAGTTCCGCAGGCGCTGTTGTTCTCGGCCCTTGCGCTGATGGCAGGACTCGTGACAGTTCCCCGTCATCGGCTCACTTCGCGTGAATTAGAATTCACGCCGTCGGTTGTGCGGGAGTAGCTCGGGTTTCCGATTTTTATTGCCACATTTCAGGAGGATTCATGAGGAGCACGAAAACACTATTTGCTGTTTTGTTTCTGCTGTCATGTTGCGGTGCTGTTTGGGGGCAGGCCGCCAAAACCGATCAGCCTCAAACTGTGACTCAGGTGTTGGATCGTTCTGTCAGCAATGTGGAGCACGAATTTGTTTCCGCGGCGGATGCCATGCCCGAAGACAAATACTCATTCGCGCCTACAAATGGTGAGTTCAAGGGGGTGCGGACGTTCGGGCAACAGGTAAAGCACGTAGCGGCTACGAACTATCTGGTCGCCTCAGGAATTTTGGGAGAGAAGCCGCCGGTTGAGGTTGGCGGCGAGAACGGGCCTGACTCGATCAAGAGTAAAGCCGATATCATAAAATTTTTGAAGGACTCGTTTGCTTATGCGCACAAAGCGGTCACTAGCGTCGACGAGAAGAATCTGGTCGCGCCGATGAAAGATCCCTTTGGAGAGCAGCCTTCGGTTACGCGGCTTGGGCTGGCATCAGTTTTCGCCTGGCATTCGTTCGACCACTATGGGCAAATGGTCGAATATTTGCGGATGAACGGCATTATTCCGCCTGCCAGCCGGCAGTAAAGGATCAGCAATGAGGTGCAGCGGCGTCCGCTCGTGGGTTAACCTTCCAGCCGCGGATTTCTCGTGCCCCCTTGTGCGTAATCTCGGCGGGGATAAGCTCCGCACTCAGGCCTCGATTGTGGAGATGAGCATGTATTTTCGTAATGATTCGGTCGACGTTGCTGTTGCTGTCGAGGAAAATCAGCATCGAGGGTCCCGCTCCGCTTAGAGCGGAGCCCAGAATCCCTGCCTGTCCCGTCAACTCCTGTAATGCTGGCAATAGCGGGCACAACGGCGCACGATAGGGCTGATGAATGCGGTCTTCAAGTGATGACGCCAAGA
>DAIMDJ010000065.1:7984-10080 GCA_036725905.1 Terriglobales bacterium | reverse complement strand
TGGAGAATGGCTGGCAGCAGCACATCAGCGGCGTCTCAGGCTCGGTTCCACCGCTAGCTCCGGCCAAACTTACAGGAAGCCTGTGGGCAGTCGGTAATTCCCCCGTGGCCAATTGCACAAACTTCAGCGCGTCAGATCAGAACACAGCAGCTAACTTCGTGGAGAACGTTCCTCCAAATGGTGCAGGAACGTCGAACGGCATGCTCGGCTACATGTTCTGGGGAGGAGGATGCCAGGGTAACGGGACCGTGTGCACGTATCCACCGAATACTTGCGAAGGTGGAGTGGGAGTCGGCTCAAAGACGTTTAACATTCCGGAACCAATGACAGCTTTACGGCAGCAATGAAGCGATTTGAGCCGGAGGGGGAAAGCCTCCTTCGGCTCACACTTCGTCAAAGCTCAGGAATTCTTCGGCTTGGGATGGGCATAGCGTTCCATCTCCGCCGTCCACCTTAGAAATTGCCAAAGGTGCCTTCGTTCTCGTAGAACGAATTCCCAGAACTCCAGGAATCCGATCTGCTGCATTTTGACGCCGCAGTAGGTCTCGACTCGCCAGAGAAGATACGGGCTGCGCCAGGGCGCAAGCCGGTGACCGCGGGTCGCGTTCCAGAGGAAGCGGAGCATGTAGAACATCTGGAACAAATCATAACCACAAAGGGCAGGAAGGTACACAAAGGAAAAGGCCAACAACCAAAAACTAACGACCAAAAGCCGAATTCACAGATCGTACTTTTTCATCAAATGTCTGAAAGAGCGGTAGGAAACTTTCAACAAATCGGCTGCGCGAGTCTGGACTCCGTTGGATTGCGCCAGCGCATTTTGCAGCAGCGAACGCTCGATGTCGGCGACATATTTCTCCATATCGACTCCATCGGGCAGAACTCCTCCCACAGAAACACCGCCGCCAACTCCAGCCGCGGCGGCTCGCGTTTTTGCGCGTTCGATCGGCAGTTCCGCGCGCAGTTCTTCTCCGGTTTCGAGCGCGACAGCCCGCTCGATGGTGTTTTCGAGTTGGCGAACATTGCCGGGCCAATCGTATCCACTGAGCGCATCCAGCGAATAAGAGTTTACTCGCAGAATATTCTTCCCTGCCGCTGGCGCGTACTTCTTCAGAAAATGGTTCACGAGAAGAGGAACGTCTTCGCGGCGTTCGCGCAACGGTGGCACGCAGACGGGAATTACGCTTAGACGGTAATAAAGGTCTTCGCGAAACGTATTCTCCGTTACCAACTTGTCGAGATCGCGATTGGTAGCCGCGATCACGCGCACATCGATGGCAATTTCATCGCTTCCGCCAACCGGACGAACGCAGCGCTCTTGCAATACGCGCAGGATTTTGACCTGCATGGTCAAGCTCATCTCGCTGATTTCATCAAGAAAGATCGTTCCCTGATCGGCAACTTCAAATAGCCCGCGCTTGTTCTGGTTCGCCCCGGTGAATGCGCCTTTCACGTAGCCGAAAAGTTCGCTTTCCAAAAGTGTTTCCGGGAAGGCGCCGCAGTTGATGGAAACGAATGGTTCGGCGGCCCGAGGTGAGCAGATGTGCACCGCGCGCGCAACCAGCTCTTTACCCGTCCCGCTCTCGCCGTAGATTAGAACGGTACTTTGGGTGGAAGCCACGGTTCGAATGGTTTGCTTTAGCTTCTCCATTGCTGGGCTTGCGCCCACGATGTTGTCCAGAGAATTGCGCGTAGCTGCATCACGTTTGAAGGCAAAATTCTGCCGGCTGAGGGCTATCTTCTCCAGAGCTCGCTTGATGGCCAGCTTGATTTCGTCCACCAGGCCCGGGGACTTGCGGATATAGTCCGTCGCTCCGCCAGCTTTCACAGCCTGCACCGCGGCCTCATAGTCATCAACAGCCGTTATGAGTATTACCGCCGAGTCCGGCGAAACCTGGTGCGCGTAGCGCAGCACTTCGATGCCGCTGGTGTTCGGCATCTTGATATCTGTCACGATCACGTCGAAGATGGCACTGTCGAGTTTCTTTTTCGCGTCTTCGCCCGAGTTGACGGTTTCAACCTTGTGCCCTTCGCGCCGCAAGGCAATATCCAGCATCTGGCAAATCGAGCGCTCGTCATCGCAGACCAGGATGTTA
>DAIMDJ010000065.1:0-7884 GCA_036725905.1 Terriglobales bacterium | reverse complement strand
AAATTAATTTGCCAATCTTCGCCCACCGGCTCCACAGAGACCGTCAGGGTTCCACCATCGCGCATGGCCCGAACAGCGTTCTCGCAAAAATTCCAAAAGACTTGCTTGATCTTGTCGCCATCAGCGAGGGCCATCGCTTCAGGCACAACAAATTGGCGCACGATGTGAATACCCAAATTCTGCGAAACCAGCCGATTTTCGAGCAGAGTGAGAGTGTCCTCTAGCAAGGGCAGCAAATCTACTTTGGAGAACTGATATTGTTTGCCTCGGGAATAAGCCAGAAAATCTGTGATGATTCCGTTCAGCCGCTCTGATTCGCGGGTCACAATCTCGAGCAGTTGGCGGTGCTCTTCGCTGAGGTCTGGGATGCCGGAAAGCATGCTGACCGACCCGGCAATTGAAGTCAAAGGATTGCGAATCTCATGTGCGATAGCGGCGGCTAGCCTGCCAACCGCTGCCAGACGATCCTGCATGCGCAAATCGCGCTCCAGACGCCGGATTTCGGTCAGGTCATCCAGCGTATAGACTCGTCCTATGACGCCTCGGTCGGGAATCGTGAGTGGTGCGGCAGTTACGCGGAAGGTATTGCGAAAGCCATTGGGCGCTATGAATCGAACTTCGCCGTGCGTCGGTTCGGAACTCGCGCTGGGCAGTGGGTCAAGGAACAGTTTCTCAACCGGCTGTCCCCAGAGTTCACGGTCTGAGCTCTGCAGCAGCTTCTTCGCTGCCGTATTCACCAAAGTGATGTGACCATCGAGGCCAGTGGTAATCAGACCGCCGGTGATGGACTGAATAATGTTCTCGTGCAAGGCTTGAAGATTTTTTAGCGCTCCCCTCGCGTACTTCAGCTTCACATCCACCTGACGCAGTTTCGCAGCCAGCAATCCCGTTAAATAGGCCACCGCGAAATAAGCGACCAAGTTGATCAGAATGATCGCTTGCAGCAAACGTATGTGAGGATGCGTGGTCGAGTAAGAAGGGATAATGGCGAAGTACGTCAGCTCGAGAACGCTGCCGTAGAGAATGAATGCAAGGGCGGCTGTAAAGTACGCCAACCTTCGTGGCAGCAGCATCGAGGCGACGATAATGACGAGCGGATAGAGGAAATTCAGCGAGCTGTCTACGCCGCCGGTTGCGTAAACCACGAGCGTGACCAGCGCCAGATCCGTAAGCACCTGGAGCAGCGATTGAATTCGGTACTCTTCCCAGAAGGAAAGCAATACCAAGTAGAAAACCGAAATCGTGTACCACAGCAGCACAACTTCGATGAACAAGCGCAGAGGGATGGGATTCGGCGTCAGCCGCGCGATCGCGAGTTCGATGCCCAACAGAAATGTCAGAATAATGATGCGGACCTTGACCAGCCAGGCCAGCCACTGCCGCTCATCGAACATGGATTGCATTTTCCTGATCCTGACTTTTGCCGGATAGCGGGCCGCACCCAGTGTGCGGCCCGCCTAAGGGATCGTCTTAGCCGGCCAGCTTGGCGATCATTGAGAACAGCGGCATATATAGCGAAATCACAATGCCTCCGATCATGATGCCCAACAAACCGATGATGACCGGCTCCAGCATGGCCAGCATGTCTTTAGTGGCCGCGTCGACTTCGTCTTCGTAGAAGTCGGCAATCTTCTGGAGCATGGCGTCCATAGCGCCAGTGGCTTCACCGACGCCGATCATCTGCGTAACCATGTTCGGGAATACTCCTGATTCACGCAGAGGATCGACGATTGTCCGTCCTTCCTCGATCGCCTTTCGTACTTTCATCAGCGCTTCTTCCAGCACCGCATTGCCGGAAGTCCGGGCAGTGATGCTCAAACCCTCAAGGATGGGAACACCAGAAGTGATGAGCGTCCCCAGTGTTCGTGTGAAACGAGCCACTGCAATCTTGCGCAGTAGGACGCCAATGATCGGCATCTTCAACAGCATGTAGTCGAAATAGTACTTGCCGCGGGGATCTTTGCGGATCTGCTTAATCCCAACTACCAGGCCAACGACGCCGACAATAAAGAACCACCAGAAATGGCCGACAAATTCGCTGAGGCCCATTACGATTCGGGTGGGCAGTGGAAGGGCTACGCCAAGACCTACAAACAGATTCGAAAAGATCGGCACCACCCACTTCAGCAGTGCGGCAACGATCAGCAAAGCCAACGAGACCACCGAGACCGGGTAAATCAAAGCCGATTTCACCGCTGATTTCAGCTTGACGGCCTTCTCGACGTAAATCGCCAAACGTTGCAAGATCACGTCAAGAATGCCGCCCGTTTCGCCGGCCTCGATCATGTTCGTGGTCAGATCATCGAACACTTTCGGGTACTGCTTCATGGCGTTGGCCAGAGTTGCGCCGCCTTCGACCGTGGTGCGAACGCCCGTGAGTGTCTTCTGGAAAGCGGGGTTCTCCTGGTTCGCGGCCAGAATTTCCAGACACTGCACCAGTGGAAGGCCGGCATCGATCATCACGGAGAACTGGCGGAAGAAGATGGCAATCTCCTTCACCTTGACCTTGCCGGACCCAAACGTAGGCAAGGCAAATTCCTTCCCTTTTTCGCGAATAGCGCCCGGCGTAATGCGCTCACGGCGAAGTTGAGATTGCAGCACCTGCTTGTTGGGCGCCGAGCGTTCCCCGCTCACCTTTTCGCCCGATGCATTTTTTCCCGAAAATGTGAAAACTGGCATGGTAAGCCTCTCCTTACAACCCTATATTTCTGCTGAAACGCCTGTTCTTGCGCGCTTCAGTCATCACTGCCTGCGAATCTCCAAATAAAACTTAGCGTCTGCCCGGAGCGGCGCTTTTGGCCATTGCTCCAGGTTGGCTACGGTTCAGACTTGCGCCCCGGCTAATCATTTCGTTTAGTTCATCCTGATTACTGGAACGCGATAATGCCATCTCGATAGTGATCTGCTTCTCTAAGTACGCCGTCGACAGCGCCTGGTTGAACGTTTGCATCCCGAATTTGTCCTGTCCGGTTTGCATCGCCGAATAAATCTGGTGAATTTTGTCTTCGCGGATCAGGTTGCGGATGGCGGCATTCGGAACCATGATCTCCATGCACATCGCCCGGCCTTTTCCGTCCGATTTGGGCAGAAGGCTTTGGCACATAATCCCTTCCAACACCAGTGACAATTGCGCGCGAATCTGCGGCTGCTGGTGTGCCGGGAAGACGTCGATGATTCGGTTGATGGTGGAAGACGCCGAGTTAGTGTGCAACGTGCCGAAAGTGAGGTGACCGGTTTCAGCGATCCGCAAGGCCGATTCGATAGTCTCCAGGTCACGCATTTCACCGATCAGCACCACGTCAGGATCTTCGCGGAGCGCGGCTCGCAATGCATCGGTGAAGCTCTTGGTATCAGCGTGCAACTCACGCTGATTGACCACACAATTCTTATTCATGTGCACGAATTCGATCGGATCCTCAATTGTGAGAATGTGGTCGTGCCGCTCAGTGTTTATCTTGTCGATCATGGCCGCTAATGTGGTTGATTTGCCTGATCCGGTAGGCCCCGTAACTAGCACTAAGCCACGCGGCTTGTCGCACAGTTTGCTGACAACCGCAGGCAGCCCAAGCTGGTTGAAAGACTTAATTTCGAATGGAATGAGCCGGAACACGGCCGAGGTCGCGCCGCGCTGGTTGAATACATTGGCGCGGAAGCGTGCAAGGCCTTTCAGGCCGAACGAGAAGTCGAGCTCCAGGCTTTCCTCGAAGCGATGCTTCTGCGCGTCCGTCATCACGCTATAGGCGAGTTGCTTGGTGTCCGCCGGCGTCATCTGCGGCAGGTCCAGTGGTACCAGGTGCCCGTGCACGCGAATTTGCGGCGGCGAATTGGTGGTGATGTGGAGGTCGCTTCCTGACATCTCCATCAATCGTTTCAACAGATCACTTAACGAGAGCGACATGGTGTTCTCTTCCCTTCCTCAAACTCAGTGAATGGTTTCACGTGCTACTTCTTCGAGCGTTGTCCAACCCGCAGCAACCTTGATCAGCCCGCTGCGCCGTAACGTAAGCATTCCTCGTTCGATTGCCTTCTTCTTCAATTCCAAGGCGGAAGCGCCCACCAGAACCAGCTCCCTGATCTCATCGTCGACTTCCATAACTTCGTATAGACCAGTACGGCCCTTGTATCCCGTGTTGTTGCAGGTTCCGCAGCCCTTACCTTTTTGGATCTTTACGCTCTTGGCTTCTTCCGGCGAGTAGCCTTCCTCGATCAGTGCCGGGACGGGGACATCAACAACCTCGGCGCAATCCTTGCAGATGCGGCGCACAAGCCGCTGTGCACAGATCAAATGGACCGACGTCGCGACCAGGAATGGCTCTATACCCATGTTCATAAGGCGGGTGATCGTCTCGGGCGCGCCGTTGGTATGCAGGGTCGACAGAACCAAGTGTCCTGTAAGAGCAGCTTTAATGGCAATTTCTGCTGTCTCGAAATCTCGAATTTCGCCCACCAGAATGATGTTCGGGTCTTGCCGCAAGAATGCGCGCAGCGCGGCCGCGAAATTCAGGCCGATTTGCTCCTTCATCTGTACCTGGTTAACACCCTGAAGTTGGAACTCGACTGGATCCTCGGCGGTCATGATGTTGGTGTCAGGGGTGTTCAGACGCGCAATGGATGAATACAGGGTGTTGGTTTTTCCTGACCCGGTCGGCCCAGTTACCAGCACCATCCCGTAAGGCTTCAAAATGGCCTTCTCGAACTTGACAAGCGACTCTGACTCAAAACCTAACTTGGTCATGTCGAGGCGCAGATTTTCTTTATCGAGCAGCCGGAGCACGATTTTCTCGCCCCACAATGTGGGCAGCGTGCTGACGCGGAAATCGAGCTGCTTCTTGCGTCCCCCAATATTCATTTTCAGCATGATGCGGCCGTCTTGCGGCAGCCGCTTTTCGCTGATATCCAGCTTCGACATGATCTTGACGCGCGAGGTGATTGCGTCTTTCAACTTCAGCGGTGGCGTCATGATGCTCTGCAGCACACCGTCAATGCGGAAACGCACACGAAACTCTTTTTCGTAGGGCTCCATGTGAATGTCGCTGGCACCCCGCTTCACGGCATCCGTCAGCACCAGGTTCACCAGCTTTACGATGGGAGCTTCATCGGCCGCCTTCTCCAGGTCGGCAAGATCCATTTCGGATTCTTCCGATTGCAGCTCGACATCCGCATCACCCATATCGGTCATCGACTGCATGACTTCCTCGAGGTCCGCTTGCTGCGTAGTTCCGTAGGCCTTTTCGATTCCCTCCAAAATCGAACTTTCGGATGCCACCACCGGCTCGATGTTGAAGCCGGTCATAAACTTGATATCGTCCATGGCGAAGACGTTCGTTGGATCCACCATGGCAATGGTCAGCGATGCGCCCACGCGGCTCAGCGGCAGAATCTGATAACGCTTTGCGGTTTCAAACGGTATGAGCTTTACTACGGTCGGATCTATTTCAAAATAGGAGAGGTTAATGGCTGGCACGCCATACTGCCGGGAGAGAAAATTGGTGACATCTTCATCGGTGAGGAATCCCAACTTCACTAGCGCTGAACCGAGGCGGCAGTTGGTCTCCTTCTGGACCTTCGTCGCCTGCGTCAACTGCTCTTGGGTGATGACCTTCTCTTTGACGAGAAGATCACCCAATCGTTGAGACATACCTCGATCTCCTATCTTGCGGCAGAGAAATGCGGTTTAGTTGTGATCGGCGCGAACGGCCGCCCTTGGGGGGAGAAATTGCAGCCTATCGCGTTGACATAAATTGTCAACGCAGAAGGGCTGTAGTACCAGTAACTTTAGTACCTGTACTGCCCGGGATGTATGGCCGAAAGCCCCTTACTGCTCGCGCAATCCGCGCCAGTTACGCCTTAAGCGGCTACCAGATCGCGTTCCGGTTCCGTCGGCCATGCACTTCGGTAAGCGCAGTGTCGTTTCACGAAGTCGCAACTGAAAACTAGAGACTGAGAACTGACAACTGGGCTCTGTGCGCCGGAAGCGGATAACACACATAGCTTAAACTGAGAGAAGGTCTTGCAATCGGTATGGACGAAGAGGAACAAATCCGCGCCTATTACTACACACTGTTTCAGGTGTGGGGACCGCAGCATTGGTGGCCGGCCCGCACGCGCTTTGAGGTAATCGTAGGCGCCTATTTAACCCAGAACACCTCCTGGACAAACGTGGAGCGGGCCTTGCGACGACTGCGATCTGCTGGGTTGCTCAACCTTCGCGCGATGCGCGAGGTGTCATTGACGAAATTAGAATCACAGATCCGTTCCGCTGGTTATTTCCGGCAGAAAGCCCAACGCCTAAAGACGTTTGTGGCCTTCTTGGACGATCATTACGGCGGTTCGCTGACACGCATGTTCGCCCAGCCGACGGCAAAGCTTCGTCAGGAGCTGGTTGCGTTAAATGGAGTTGGGCCCGAAACCGCCGATTCCATTCTTCTCTACGCGGGGCAGCATCCGATCTTTGTTGTGGATGCCTACACGCGCCGGCTCTTGGGACGTCATGGCATCCTGCCGGAAAATGCGCCGTATGAGGTCGTGCGGAACTTATGCGAGGGCGCTTTGGCCCGAGTCGCAGCCCCGGATAGCCTCCCGCCACTGAAGATTGGAAAACAGCAAGTCCTATTTTCCCATCGGCCTTCTCCCATGAGCCTCGCGAAACGCTCGCCTGTCGCTCAGGCATACAACGATATGCACGGACTGATCGTACAAATCGGCAAGCACTACTGCCTCAAATCAAGGCCTCGCTGTGAGCAGTGCCCGCTGCAGAGGTTTCTTCCAGCCTAAGCAGTGAGCGGCCTTTTGCGACTGCTTCGTGCGATTGGCAGATGCTCATCTCTACTGTCCAGCCATATAATGAAACCGCTTAGGTCTGACGCTCATCATTTTCGATGAAGGCGTCTGGCTCGGATTTTGCGAAGTGCCTGTACCAAATCTAACTCGCACTGGGGAAAACGCGCGCCGCAAGAAAATTATCCTCTTGCTGGCCGCCGGTATCATCCTGCTTTTTGGCATTCTTCTGTCCCAATCTTCGTTTGATCTGCCGTTCCTCAATCCAGATACGAACCAGCAGCTACTCTTTTTTGCCGCGCTTTCCGCTCTGATCTTTCTGCTGTTTGTAGCGCTCACTTTTGTGCTGGCACGTAATCTTCTGAAACTATTTGCTGAACGCCGGCTTGGGGTGCTGGGATCAAAGTTTCGCACGCGCCTGGTAGTTGCCGGTCTGCTGCTTTCATTCCTACCGGTCATCGTAATGTTTTGGTTTGCTTACGGGCTGATGAACCGATCCATCGACAAATGGTTTTCGCGGCCTGTGGAGGAGGTTCACGCCGACACTACTGCCATTGCCTCGTTGCTCTCGAATTACGCGGCGCAGAATGCGCGAGCTGAAGCAGTATCCATTGCTGCGTCTCCTGAGACCCAACACGCATTCTCCGGCCGTGGTTTCTCGACGGTGATGAGCGAATTTCGCCGTCACGAACCTACATTGCAAGGCGGATTTATATTCGCGATCGAAAACGGGAACGCCGAGGCGAGCTTCGGGGCTCCGGCCGCATGGCCGTTGTTGAAAACGAAGGTTCCCATCCAAAAGCTTAGTTCGGGAGCTCCGGTGCGCATGACATGGGAACAAACGGATTACATGCTTGGCGCGGCGGCTGTCGGCGATCATGGCTTGATCCTGGTAGCTATGCCTTTGCCGCAGAAGTTTTCCGAGACTGTCAGACAATCCGAAGTCAGTGAGAAACGATATCTAGAGCTTAGCCGCAGCCGCAAGACTCTTCGCCGCACTTACATGGGCATGCTGCTTTTGCTGACAGTCATGGTGCTCTTTGCTACTACCTGGCTCGCGCTTTTTCTGTCCAAGCTGGTGACGCGCCCAGTGGCGGCGCTGGCGGA
>DAIMDJ010000064.1:1904-10130 GCA_036725905.1 Terriglobales bacterium | reverse complement strand
CGTTGGAGCAGTTTTCGATGGTACCTGTGCGGAGAGGTAGGTCCGGTGCGAATCAATGATACGGATATCATGGCAATGAAAATCCGCCGCCAGCCGCGTGATCGAAACGTTTTACTGTCACTCACAGGGGCACCCGGCAAACCTATGCTGCGTCTTACTATCCTCCAAGCGTAGCTCGCGCATCTTTCGGTACATGCTGATCTCAAGTTCCTTCGCTACGCGGCGGTTGCCCGCGCAGCAGGCGTAGAAGTAGCGGTCAAGCATCTGCATCAGGATTTTTCCTATTTGCCCCCAAAGCGCGATCAGCTCTCTGCCCGAAGCAGATCGCCAATAGTCTCCCGCCGGCGGATCACGCGCGCCGATCTGCCGTCCACCAGCACCTCAGCAGGCCGCGGACGCGTGTTGTAGTTCGAGGCCAACGCCATTCCGTACGCTCCCGCGTCTAAGATCGCCAGCACGTCGCCCTCGTTGGTTACCGGCAATTCGCGATCCCGAGCGAAAAAGTCCCCGCTTTCGCAAATGGGTCCGACCACATCGACTCTTTCACTTAAGTCTTCTTCCCCCAGGCGCAGCGGAACAATCTCGTGATAAGCCTCATACAGCGAGGGCCGAAGGAAATCATTCATGGCTGCGTCAACTACAAGAAATTTCCTGCTCCCATTAGTTTTCTTATAAAGCACGCGGGTAAGCAGGGCACCCGCAGGTCCTACAATGGAACGGCCCGGCTCGAGTAAAAGATGCACTCTCAATCCCCGCAATGGACCGAGCACCGCTTCCGCGTAGTCACCCGCGAAGCTCTCAAAATCGGGATTGCCCGACCGGTCATAATTAATCCCCAAGCCGCCCCCCGCGTCTACATACTCAATGCGATGGCCATCCCTCCGAAGAGCGCGAACCAGTTCCGCTACACGGTTCATGGCGGCCGCAAACGGATCGACGTCGGTAATCTGAGATCCGATATGCACGCTGACGCCGGCAATCTGCAAATATCCGCTCCCGGACGCCTGCGCATACAGCTTGCGCGCCTCGTCGATCGGAACCCCAAACTTGTGTTGCTGCAATCCGGTCGAAATGTAAGGATGCGTGTTAGCGGGGACATCGGGATTTACTCGCAATGCGATTCGTGCCCTCTCCCGCGCCCGCGCGGCACACTCCGCCAGCACCCACAGCTCCGATTCACTCTCCACGTTGAACAACAAAATTCGCGCCTTGAGAGCCGCCGTCATCTCGTCGGACGTCTTCCCTACTCCGGAGAAGACAACTTTCTTAGCCGCGCGCCGGTCCACGCGCAGAACCCGCTCCAGTTCCCCGCCCGAGACCACGTCGAAGCCGCAGCCTGCTCTGCCGATCAGCCGCAATATGCCGAGGTTTGAATTTGCTTTTACGGAGTAGCAGATGGTATGCGGAACTTTGCGGAAGGCATGCTGGAAAATCCGCAGACGCTCGCGGATGGCTGAGGCTGAATAAATGTACAAAGGAGTGCCGAAGCGCTCGGCCAGCCTCTCCAGCGCCGCCTGATCACAGTGCAGAACCAAGGCGCCAGGCTTGCGCCGAAAGAATCCACTACTTTGTTCGCGATAAGTAAAGGCTGGCGGGCGTTCGATGCGCTGGCGAACGGTCCGGCTCACTAGAGGCTTCCCGAACCATCTTTCACTTTGATGACCACCACTGTCTGATCGTCAAAAGTCTCCACGCCGGAAGCATGCTCCGCGACTGCATCAAAAAGCGAGTTCACCAAACCCTCAGCGGAAATACCATCAGAATTGGCCACGATCTGCTCAACTCGCGAGCGTCCGAATAAGTCTCCCGCTTCATTGCGCGCATCGAGAATACCGTCGCTGAAAAACACGAACTTGTCCCCCGGCTTCGCATTGAACGTAAACTCGTCGTAGTCCGCGTCATCGAATAATCCCAAAGGGAGACCGGTAGCCTCAATGATTTCAATCTTGTCATCATGCCAATAGAGCGGACGCGGCAGCCCAGAGTTCGCCACCTGCAAAGTTTGCTGCTCATCGTCCCAAACCGCGTAAATGAGAGATACGAACTGGCCATCAATACGCCGCTCGCCCAGCGAAAAATTCACCGCTCGCAGCATCTCCGCCGGCACCGGCTCAATGGGAGCATGGGACCGCAGAATGCCGCTGACTAGCGCCGCGTAGATGGCTGCGGGAGCGCCCTTGCCGCTCACGTCGCCAATCACCAGTGCCGTGCGCGAGAGCGAGTAGCTGACGAAGTCATATAGGTCGCCGCCAATCGCCCGGGCCGGCGCGAACTTTGCCGCCAGCTCCAGATGCGGCAGCTTCGGGAGAGACTGCGGCAGCAATCGGAACTGCAGCTCACGCGCCAGCTCCAGATCGCGTTCCAGCCTTTTCTCCTGGCGCTCAATCTGCTCATAAAGCCGGGCATTTTCGATCGCAATCGCTACTTGCGCCGCTAGCGTTGTCACGGTGCGCTTGTGATCGTCGGTAAAGAAACCACGCCGTGTGTGCTCCAAATCCAGAACCCCAATGACTTTGTCCTTGTAGATCAAAGGTACCGCCAGCTCTGATCTGGTTTCGGGATTTGACAGCACATACCGCGCATCTTTGCTCACATCTGGAACCAGTACCGCGTGCTTGTGCTGGGCTGCGTGGCCGACGATTCCCTTGCCCAGCGGAACATCGTGCTTGAGTTGAATGTTTTCCTGGAATCGTAATGAAAAACGGTGCTGCAGCTTCTCTCCGGACGCATCCAGCAGCAGAATGCTAAACATTTGGTAGTCGATCAGCCGGCTCAGCAGTTCCGCAATCCGCTTGAGCAATTGATCGAGGTTAAGAATCGACGTCAGCTCGCGGGCAATTTCATTCAGCAGCAGCAGCGTGCGTGCCTGCCGGGTCGTGCGAGTGTAAAGCCGCGCGTTTTCGATGCCGACGGCCACGCGCGACGCAATGAGAGTCAGCAGTTGCTTGTGTTCTTCAGTGAAATGATCCGGCTGCAGCGATTCGATGTCGATCACGCCGATCACACGGTTCTTAATGATTAGCGGAACCGCCAGTTCGGAACGGACCTCAGGGATGGCAGAAATGTATCGGCCATCTTTGGCAACATCCCCGACTAGGATTGCCTCACGCCGCTGCGCTGCCAGCCCGGTAACACCGTCGCCAACCTTTATCCGCATCCGGTCGGCCACTTCCTTCGGATAGCCCACCTGGAAACGGATGCGCAGGTCCTGAGTCTTTTCATTCAGCAACAGAATGGCGAAGATTTCATAATCAACAACCTTGCGCACCAGTTCGGCCACGCGCCGAAGAGTGGTGTCCAGGTCGAGCGTGGTGTTCACCACGTCTGCTACTTCGAGCAGAAACGGTTCGATTTTGCTCTGAACTTCCGGCTGTTCGGTAGTCACATCCACAGCTCTTATCATATCAGCCAATCCAGCATGTACTCAGACCGCAGAATTCACGGCAGCGACGATCAACCGGGAAATCCACCATGGCAAACTTGTGCTTCCTTCGTGTACCTGCGTGTGCCTTCGTGCACCTTCGTGCCCTTTGTGGTTACTGCTCCTTCTTGACTACCAAGAGCATGGGTGTACGAAAAATCACTCGCGTGGCACAATGCAAATATCGGGCAAGTTGCGGTATCGCTCCGCGTAATCCAGCCCGTAGCCCACAACGAACTCGTCCGGAATGCTGAAGCCTACGTAATCAGCCTGAATCGGCTGTTTACGGCGCGAAGGCTTATCGAGCAGAGCCGCAATGCGAAAGGCTTTGGGCTGACGCGCCAGAATCAGCTTCTTCAAATACGTGAGCGTAAGCCCGGTGTCGAGAATATCTTCGACGAGGATTACGTTTTTGCCCTGCATAGATTGATCGGCATCTTTGGTCAGGCGAACCTCGCCGGTCGAATCCCACCCGCTTTTCAATTCCTGAGCCGGACTGGGCCGGTTACCGTAGCTCGAGACTCCAATGAAGTCGAACGTAGCATCGAGCTTGACCTGTCGTGAGAGATCGCTCAAAAAAATAGCTGCGCCTTTGAGCACGCCCACAAAGATTACCGAGTCGCCGGAAAAATCACGGGTGATGTCAGCAGCCATCGCCGTTACCCTGGCGGCAATCTGCTCGCGCGTAATCAAGACTTTCAGTTCAGTCACGGCGCTCCATATTACTAGCCAGAATCCCTGAGTCAAACTTTTCGTTCCACAACCGTGGCCGTTGCGCTTATTCCGGTCGCTCAATAGAATGAAGCGCAATCAGCAGTCAGACTGAATGCTCAATGCTGAGTGCTGAACATGAACCAATGCCCCTCAACGGTATCAAAATCACCTGGCTCGGCCACGCGACTTTCCGTATCGAAACTCCCCGCGGCAAAATCATCCTGGTTGATCCCTGGATCATGGGCAATCCCATGTGCCCTGAGAAAGAAAAGGAAATTAAGAAAGTAGACGTCATGCTCTGCACGCATGGCCACTTCGATCACATCGGCGATGCAGTCGAAATCGCAAAAAAGCACAATCCCATGGTTGTTGGCATTTACGAGCTGTGCTCATGGATGGAGAAAAAAGGCGCAAAACAAATTTCGCCGATGAACAAAGGTGGAACACAGACGGTCGGCGATATCAAAGTCACCATGGTGAACGCGCAGCATTCCTGCGGAATTCAGGAAGGCGATCAAATCATCTACGGCGGAGAAGCCTGCGGTTACGTGATCCATTTTGATAACGGCTTGAAGATTTACCACGCGGGTGACACGAACGTTTTCGGTGACATGCAAATAATCCGCGAGCTATACGCCCCCGACATCGCCATGCTGCCGATCGGCGATCATTACACCATGTCGCCGCGCGAGGCCGCGTACGCTTGCAAGCTGCTCAAGCCGAAAACGGTCATACCCATGCACTTCGGCACGTTTCCTCTATTAACCGGAAGACCGGGCGACCTGCAAAAGCTCGCGCCCGATGTTGAGGTTGTGGAACTCAAGCCAGGCGTAACCGTTTCCTGAAAACACGTAGGGACAGCCGCCCTCGGCTGTGCGGCGACAGCGCTTGCCAGGAGCGAAACTTGGATAAAAAGAAGATCAACGAATATTGGCGCATGGGCGGCATCACCACAGCCGCCGTAGAAGACTATATCTATTCCATCCTGCCACCGCGCGATGAGGTTCTCGCCGAAATGGAGGCCGAAGCCGCCAAACACAAAGTTCCAATTGTTGGCCCGGCAGTTGGGCGCCTGCTCTATCAATTGGCGCTCATGACCAATGCTAAGACTGTCTTCGAAATGGGTTCAGCGATCGGGTACTCGACCATCTGGTGGGCTCGGGCCATCGCCCAGGGCGGCAAGGTAATTTACACCGACGGCGACTCGAATAACGCCGCGCGTGCTCGGAAGTATTTTGAGAGGGCCGAGGTCAGCGACCGCATCACGCTGAAAACCGGAGACGCGCTCGAACTGCTGTCGGAAGAAAGGCAGCAATTCGACATCATTTTCAATGACGTCGATAAAGAAGATTATCCGCGCGTTTTTCGCATTGCGGTTCCCAAGCTGCGCAAAGGCGGGCTGTTCGTAACCGACAACGTTCTCTGGAGTGGCAAAGTCGCGCAGAAAATTCCAGGAGAGAAATCTACCAAAGCGATTTTGGAGTTCAATAAATTGCTCTATAACTCGCCGGATCTATTCACCACGATCTTGCCGATCCGCGATGGAGTGGCAGTAGCAATCAAGAAATAGACGTTCTCGAATCACTCTTCATCGTCAGTCTGCGGCTTCTTGACCTTGTGCCCGGGCTTGGCGCCAGCCAAATCGCTTTTCGCAACGCTCATCAGATAGGTCACGACATCGTCCAGCTCCGCGCGGCTCAATCTGAAGCTGTAGTCGGAGGGCATCAAGGACCGGTCTTGATGCTCCACGCCTTTCAACTCTGATTTCGTGAAGAGATGAAATGCGCCATCCAAAGTTTGAAGTTGCAGCGAGAAGTTGTCTTCGTTACGCGCTACACCGGTGAGCTGCTCGCCCGACGTGGTCGTCACGACCACGGTTTTCTTCGCTGGGTCCGCCTTGGCTTCAGGATGAAGTATTGCCTCCCGAATCTCCTGCGTAGATTCTGTGGCCGCATAGTTGCCCAGGTCGGATCCGATGAATCCTCCCGCTCCCGCGACCATGTGGCACTCAGCACATCCGGCTTTGCCGAAGAATAGGACTTTGCCGGCTTCAGGATTCCCGGGCAGTTTGCCCGCCTCACGGCGTCCTTGCAAACTTCGCACGTAGAGCACCACAGCCTGTATCCGCGATGCCCCCAGCAACCGAAACGATGGCATGCCGGTAGCAGGAACGCCATCATGCACGATTCGCGTCAGCGTCGCATTCGAGAGCCGCTGCACTTCCCGTTTGCTGGCAATATCTGGCGCCCGCTCGCCACCGCGGCCATCGAGGCCGTGGCATCCCGCGCAGCTTGAGGAAAATACCTGCCGTCCCTGAAGCAAGGCAGCGGGTGAGGGCGCGCGCTGCTGGCTTCGCAAGTTCACGCAAACTACAAAGATAATCAGGCAAATGCAGGTTGCATTTTTGGTGAATGGTTTCACGATATGGAAAGATTACTTCTGCTTTACCGCGATTGCCGAAATCTCAATCCGCGCATTGTTCACCAACGCAGCGACCTGCACCGTAGCGCGCGCCGGCTTGGGATCGGGCATGATGCTCTTGTACACCTTATTCATATCCCCAAACTCGTGAATATCGGCTAAATATACGGTCACCGAAACAATGTCCTTCAGCTCAAAGCCGGCTGATTTCACGACTCTTTCAATATTCGCCAGTGCCGCCTGCGCTTCCGCGCTGATTCCTCCAGTCGCCAGTTTGCCTTTATCGTCTGTCCCTTCCTGTCCCGCGACGTAGAGGGTGTTGCCAGCGATCACTCCATCACTGAAGGGCAGCGATTCCGTTCCCGGAAGCTTGATCACTCGCTTCTCCTGGGCGACAGATGTGCCAGAACCCGCGAGCAAAACAGCAAAAGCTACAATGAATCTCGCTGTGAACACCCACTTTCTCTCTCGTATCATTTGAATCCAGCTCCTTTCATGCAGTGAAAATGGTCTCTTCCAATCCTCGACCAGCAATGTTAGAGTCCGCGCACATATATACAACGGGAGGACCCAATGCACAAATCGCGAGGGCTGCGAATCAGCGCAATCTCTGCCATTCTCTTCGCAGCTCTGTTCATAGTTATTGTTCGGAGGTCCGAATTCAGCCTTTTTGCCCAATCCACATCCAGCAGCGCTCCCGTGGCCAAAGATCAAGACCTCATCGACGCCTATCGTCACGTAGAAGTCGCGTCGGTTTCAGATGCCCTAGAGCAACTCACCGGCCGCCGCATGTACATGTCGCACAAAATGCAGCCAATTTTTCCCGCCAAGTTCGCCGGTTTCGCTCTGACTGTAAAGCTGCAGAAGGACGAAGGTAACAGAGACCCCGCCGCCCTCAACGGAATGCTGGCGGCGATCGATCAAGGCGCGTTAAATTCGGTGTGGGTCATGGTAGTCGAGGATGGTGTGAATATCGCAGGGATGGGCGGATTAATGGGAACCGCAATGTCGTCGCGCGGATATTCCGGCGCGGTGATCGACGGTGGCGTTCGCGATCTCGGACAGCTCCGCAAGATTGGGTTTCCGGTATTTGCGCTGGGCGTCGTGCCCTCCACCTCGGTTCACCATTACCGTTTCGCGGGCTCCAACGTTCCTCTGGTCTGTGACGGCGTAGACGTCCAACCCGGCGACATTATCAGCGCCGACAACGATGGCGTGGTCGTCGTGCCGCGCGCCAGAGCCGAGGAAGTCCTTGCCTTGGCCCAGACGTTGGATTTTCAGGAGCACTCGATGTACGGATACATCGAGAAATATAAGTCCATTCAGGAGGCGGTCAAGAAATTTGGTCGCCTATAGCTTTCCGCATTGCATAAAAGTCGTTTTCATACCATAATTCGCACTTTCATTTCTGAGCAGCAGCTAACCGGCAGCATGACAAAAAATCCAAAGCGGACCTATAACATCACTGCCCTACAACGCGGCCTGAAGCTCCTGAACCTGTTTGCCAAGGCCGAAAGCGGCCTCACCGCAACACAGGTCGCCAAGCTTTCAGCGCTGCCCACCAGCACGGTGCACCGTTTTCTTGTGAATCTAGAATCAGGTGGATTCCTGAATTCCACCAGCCACGGTACTTTCCATCTCGGAATGGCCTGCTTTGCTTTGGGCCAGGC
>DAIMDJ010000064.1:0-1804 GCA_036725905.1 Terriglobales bacterium | reverse complement strand
GTGGTTCGGATGCCGATGGCGCGGCTGCGCCAACTCGCGCCACTCGTGCAACAAGCAGGCCTGAAGATTTCCCGTGAACTCGGGTTTCAGATCGCAGCGGCGCAGAATGATAAGAACTCTTGGTCAAAGGCGGCAAGCCCTTCATCGACTGCTATTCCGGCAGCAGCATCGCGTTGATTGCCTGGGTCGAGCCAGAGCTGACACAAACAATGAAACTGTGGCGGATAACAGCTTTGCTGCTAATCATCGCTGTAGGCGGAATGGCTGCTGCGCAAGAAATTTCCAGTGCTTCAGTCTCAGTCGATGTTTTGCCCACACAACTAGAATCCCGAACCCTCGCGGCGAATTGGGTCACTTATAACGGCGATTACTCCGGGCGGCGCTACAGCAGCTTGTCCCAGATCAATACCAATAACGTCGCTCAATTGCGAGCTGAATGGGTCTTCCACTCCGCAAACTCAGACCGCCTGGAAGTTACACCTGTGGTTGTGAACGGCATAATGTTTGCGACTGCCGCCAACGATACTTACGCTCTCGATGCCCGTACTGGCCGCATGATCTGGCATCATTCGCGTCCGAACAGCGAAGGCCTTATTGATGACGCCTCGCGCCACATCAGCCGTGGCACAGCCGTTTGGCATTCCAGAATCTACCGGCAAACCGACAACGCACATCTGCTCTGTCTCGACGCGCGCTCTGGCCACCTGATCTGGGATGTTGCCTACGCCGATTGGAACAAAAATTACGGCGCGACAGCCGCACCGCTCGTTGTAAAAGACAAAGTTATCGTGGGCACATCGGGCGGCGACGATGGAGTTCGCGGCTTCGTCGCCGCCTATGACGCGCTCACCGGAAAACTTGCCTGGCGTTTCTGGACCATTCCCGCGCCCGGCGAATTCGGCTCTGAGAGTTGGCCGGGTGATTTGTATCTGCACGGCGGCGGAACCGCGTGGATGTCCGGCACGTATGACCCCGGCCTGAATCTCCTTTATTGGGGGACCAGCAATCCCGCGCCAGATTTTGAAGGCGGCGTGCGCCCTGGGGACGACCTCTATGCAGACTGTGTGCTGGCCCTAGAACCTGACACCGGACAGTTGAAGTGGTACTTTCAATTTACCCCGCATGACCTTTTTGATTACGACGCTACTGAAACTCCAATTCTGATTGATGCACCTTACAAAGGCGAGCCTCGCAAGCTGCTGGTTGAAGCCAATCGCAACGGTTTCATCTACGTGCTCGACCGCGTGACCGGCCAATTCCTCTCCGCCATATCCTTCGTCAGTAAACTGAATTGGGCCAAAGGAATCGACGCCAAGGGCCGTCCGATCCTCACGCACGTCGAGCCCACGCCGGAAGGAACCCGCATCTGCCCCGGATTTGACGGCGCCACCAACTGGTTTTCGCCTTCCTACAACGAATCCACGCACTTGGTATATTTCCTGGCTTTGGAGGAATGCGAAACTTTCTTCTTAAAGCCCGAGAAATTCAAGGAAGGACAAACTTTCTACTCCACAGGCGTCAAGCGCATTCCCACCGAGACCTCACAGAAAATCCTGCTTGCCTACAATCTCGACACGCAGTCGTTCGCGTGGCGATATCCGCAAACCGGCCATGCCCATTCCTCTGGCGGGACGATGACCACCGCGGGTGGTTTGCTCTTCTTCGGCGATGACGCCAATTCTTTTGAAGCCCTCGACGCGCAAACCGGCAAGCCACTGTGGCATTTCAATACCGGCCAGGATTTCAGCGCATCGCCCATGAGCTACGCGGTCGAAGGTAAGCAGTACGTCGCCGTCGCCGCAGG
>DAIMDJ010000063.1:8484-10132 GCA_036725905.1 Terriglobales bacterium | reverse complement strand
CTGGTGTAATATGCAATTTGCGGTGGCCGCAGCTTCCGCTAGACGTGAGAACGCGCTGTGCTATAATCGCGCGCCGTTCAATCAAACGCAGCAGTCTTTCAGTTGTCTTTTTATTTCCCCAGCATACGCGGCGCTTGCGTGATATCCCAGCGTGAAGCGCAGCCCGAAATCAGGAGGAGCAATGAACTTTGAAGAAACCCTCTTTTTACGAGATGACGAGATGGATGAATTTGGTGATAGCGGCGCCTACGGCGATTCGCTAGAAGAGGACTACGAAGAGGAAGAAGAGGAAGAAGAAGCAGAAGTGCCGGGAGGCGAAGCGCCGGCGGAGCCGGTGACTCCGCCTGCTCCCACGCCGTCTGGTGGCGGAGGTGGCGGCGGTGGAAAGCCTGCTCGCAAGCCGCCGCGGAAAGCCGCGAGAAAAGCCGTGCCACGAAAGAAAGCGGCAAAGAAGAAAGCCGCTAAAAAGAAACCCGCACGCAAAGCGGCCAAGAGAAAACCTGCTCGGAAAAAAGCAGGAGGCAGGGGAAAGAAATCTTCGCGCCGGCGCCGTTAAGTTGTGGCGCACGCTTTCCTGTGTCCAAGCTCCAAGCCGCGGCTCACCACCGCGGCTTTTTCTTCAAATTTGTTTGCGAGTCCGCCGACGCCGGTTCGGCTTGGGAACACGTCTAACCCCGGTTCGCACCAGCCCGAACATGCTCTCGACGCCGCGTCTTTCCGCACTGTAAGCTAGATGGGTTTTCCAACCGGCGGAGGACACATGCGTGAGGCGGTCGTGGGACTGTGGCCGGAGATTCAGTGGATCGAAAATAAGGCTCTACGCGAACAGGTGATGCAGACCTGGGTCAAAGCGCTGGAGCGCAGCCCATTGAGACCTGATGATCTGAATCAGATCCCCTTCACCCTGCTGGTTCCAAATTGTCCCATCACATTCATGGAGCACAAGCGCTGCGTGGTGCACATTGCCCGCGCGAGTGCCAAAGCAATGCATGAATTCATGGGGCGTGCGCTGCCGATCGATATTGATACAGTGATCGCGGGCGCCATCCTGGCGGATGTTGGCAAACTACTTGAATATGAGATCGGGCCTGATGGCAAGAGCCGGCAGAGCGAGCGCGGCGAGGCGCTGCGCCATCCGTTTACGGGAGTATCGCTGGCGCTGGAGTGCGGAGTGCCGGATGCCGTCTGCCACATCATTGCGGCGCACGCGGCGGAAGGGGATCTGGTGAAGCGAACGACGGAGGCGTACATCGTGCACCACGCTGACTTCATGGCATTTTTGCCATTCAAGAATCCGAAAAATGTGAAAGTGAAGTAGCAGCTCTCTGCGGCATCAAAGAATTGTCACTGCTGCACTGGGAATTGGTTCTGATCCATTAGATGTTATCCGTTAGCTCTTACCCAGGAGAGATCGTGTCCGCAACGAAAGAAGCAGTTGCCGCAAAGGAAACAATCACCGCGAAAATGGCGCGCCGGGCGGCTGCCCTCGAGTTCAACCATCTCTCTCAAGATGCCGTGTATCAGGCGAAACGTTTCCTCCTCGATTCCGTCGGCTGCGCGCTTGGCGGATATCAGCAGCACGACGTCAAGATCGCGCTCCAAGTGATCGATGAAATCGCGGGTCGCGGGCCAGCGACGGTGATCGGCA
>DAIMDJ010000063.1:6715-8384 GCA_036725905.1 Terriglobales bacterium | reverse complement strand
TCCGCCAGTCGTCATTGCACGCTAGGCGCGGTTACTGCGGGCAAGCTCACCATGATGAAGAACACCGTCGATCCTATGGCGACGCAGAGCGGCGTACTCGCCGCGCTCATGGCTGAGAAGGGATACACCGGCCCTGAACATGTTGTTGATGGGAAAGAAGGCCTTACTCATTGCTTTGGTCCAGAATGGAAGCTGAGTCTGTTAACGGACGGGCTCGGTGATTCGTGGCGCATTACGCAGTGTGGAATGAAAGCATTTCCAACTGAGGCGCTGACGCATACACCCATCTCGGCGGTGCTTGATTTGATAAAGACGAACGATTTGAAGCCGGACCAGGTGGAAAAAGTCCAGATTCGTTCGCTTGCGCGGGCGGCAGATATTCTCTCCGATCCGAGCAAGTACGATCCGCATACGAAAGAGACGGCCGACCATTCTTTGCCGTACGTGATTGCGGCGGCGATCGTCGACCGCCAAGTGACTCCTGCGCAATTCGAGATGAAAAAGATTATGGACCCGGCGATTCGGGCGCAGTTGAAAAAGGTTGAGGTCGTCGCTGATCCTGAGATCGAGAAGGTGTTCCCAGCGTTGCAACGGGTTGTTGTGAATATTACAACGATCGAAGGGCGGACGTTCTCGAAGCAGCTTGATTATCCTAAAGGCGACCCTCGCAACCCGCTGACCGATGCTGAGGTGGAAGAAAAGTTTGCTGCACTGGCGGAAGGCGTGCTGTCGGCTGGGGCGCAGAAGAAGCTGATCGATGCGATCTGGAATTTGGAAAAGGTCGGATCGGTTTCCAAGTTGATGGCGCTGATGAAGGCGGATGTGAAAGGCAAGCAAGTAGTGAGCAAAAAACGACGATAGGCAACCGCCGCATAGCGCAGGCGCCCTCGCGTGTGCGGACGGGCGAAGCTTGCCAGGGCGTCAGTGGGAAGGAATTATGGGTCAAACCATTGTTGAAAAGATCGCGCAGGCGCACTTAGCGGAAGGGCCGAAGCGGCCGCTCCGTACGGGAGATTTCGTCTCCATTCACCCGCGCTATGTCATGACACATGACAACACTTCGGCGGTCATGAGCAAGTTTAAGGGGATCGGGGCGAAGAAAATTCATGATCCTAAGCAGCTCGTGTTTGCGCTCGACCACGATATTCAGAATCAGGATGAGTCGAATCAGAAGAAGTACCGCGCGATTGAGGCGTTCGCCAAGGAGCACGGGGTGGATTTTTATCCCGCCGGTTCCGGCATTGGCCACCAGATCATGGTGGAACGCGGGTACGTGGTGCCGGGCTCGTTTGTGGTCGCCTCCGATTCGCACTCCAACATGTACGGCGCTCTCGGTGCAGTGGGTACGCCGATCGTGCGCACCGATGCTGCCGCCGTTTGGGCAACCGGCGATTTCTGGTGGCAGATTCCGCGATCCATCCAGGTTGTGCTCGAAGGCAAATTGCCGGAAGGAGCAACTGGGAAAGATGTCATCATCGCCCTCTGCGGTCTGTATAACCACGATGAGGTTCTGAACGCTGCCGTCGAGTTCAGCGGGCCCGGCGTGGCCAGCCTTTCGATGGATGCCCGTTTTTCCATCTCCAACATGAGCACCGAGTGGGGGCCGCTGGTGGGCTGGTTCCCGGTTGATGAGGTCACAATTACCTATTTGCGAGGCGTGCACCAGCGG
>DAIMDJ010000063.1:1202-6615 GCA_036725905.1 Terriglobales bacterium | reverse complement strand
TTCTTACACGCAGTTTGCTGCCGCCGCGTCTGCCGAGAAGGTCGAGGTATTGCCTGGATTTCCCGAGCGGCTGCGTGGTCGTTTGGTGTTCATGCCGCAGGACAACGTCAACACCGACGCCATTTATGGCAAGGACTACACGTATCGCGATGACATGACGCGCGAGATGATGGCGAAAGTGGTGATGGAGAATTATGATCCGCAGTTTGCTGCGCGCACTCGGGCCGGAGACGTCATTGTGAGCGGATTCAACTTCGGCACAGGTTCCAGCCGCGAGCAGGCGGTGACTGCGCTGAAGGCAAAAGGTATTCCGCTGGTGATCGCGGCGAGCTTTTCGCAAACCTATTTGCGGAACGCGTTCAATAACGGTTTTTTGTGCGTGGAAGTCCCCGAGCTCGCGAAACGTTTACGAGAGCAGTTTGCGGGATCCTCAGAGAGGACAATTATTCCCGGAGATGAGATTAATATCGAGTTTACTTCAGGAGTAATTACCTGGCGCGGAGAGAAGTTTGCGTTCCCGCCCCTGGGGAGCGTGCCACAGTCGCTGGTGATTGCCGAAGGTGTTGAGAATCTGGTGGCGAAGCGGTTGGGAATAGGTCACTGATATCTCCGCCGCATGGTGCCGATTTCCTCTGTGCCCTCTGTGGTTATTGATTTTCGTTTTCACCATGGAGAACACAGAGGGTCACAGAGAAGGTCCTAATGACATTTGTGTGAAGAAGAACGTCGAGCGACAGCTGTCCCGATGTGGGCGTTTCAAGGAGAGTGAATGGCCAAGCACACGGTGATCACCATGCCCGGTGATGGGATCGGGAACCAGGTTCTGCCTGAGGCATTGCGGGTTCTGAACGCAGTTGGTTTTGATGGTGAATACATTCATGCTGATATCGGCTGGGAATGCTGGCGTAATGAGGGCAATGCGCTGCCGGATCGCACCATTGATCTGTTAGCCAAGCACAAGCTCGGGCTGTTTGGGGCAATCACGTCAAAACCGAACAAGGAAGCGCAAGCAGAACTTAAGCCCGAACTGCGCGGCAAAGGCTACGTTTATTACAGCCCGATCGTTACCATGCGGCAGAAATTTAATCTGGATATCTGCATGCGGCCATGCGTGGCCTTCGAGGGCAATCCCTTGAACTATATTCGGAAGCGGGCCGACGGCAAATTTGACGAGCCGAAAATCGACACAACGGTTTTTCGTCAGAATACAGAGGGCATGTATGCCGGAATCGAGTGGACCAACCCGCCGGAAAATGTCAGGGGAGCATTGGCTTCTCACGCCAAGTTTAAGGCATTCGCCCAAGTCGCGGGACCTGACATAGCAGTGAGCGTACGCGTGATTACGCGGCCGGCGGCGCGGCGAATCGTTACCGCTGCATTTGAATATGCAAAGAAGCGCGGCTTTAAAGGCGTGACCATCTGCGAGAAGCCCAATGTAGTGCGTGAGACCTCTGGGATGATGGAAGAGACTGCGAAAGAAGTGGCGAAGAATTACCCAGGAATCGCGCTGTGGTCCACCAACATTGATGCGCAGTTGATGTGGCTCAACAAGAATCCGGAAGATTACAACGTAATCGTCGCATCAAATTTGTTCGGCGATATTTTGTCCGATGCATTCGCGGGGCTGGTTGGCGGCCTGGGCTTCGCGGCTTCGGGAAATATTGGCGATGAAGTCGCAGTATTCGAGCCGACCCACGGTTCAGCGCCCAAGTATGCGGAGTTGAATCCCCCGATTGTGAATCCCATCGCAATGATTCTTTCAGCGGCGATGATGTTGGATCATGTGGGAGAGAACATGAAGGCAGAGCGAATTCGCAGGGCAATTGCAACCGTCGTGAAACAAGGAAACGTGCGGAGCTACGACATGATGCGGCTGTCAGGCGGGTCAAAGGCAATTTCGCAGGGCGCGGCGAGTACCGTGCAGATGACGGATGCGATTTTGGAACAGTTGAGATAATGCTTTCCCGCCACAGTCGGCAAGTTGGCGCCACAGAGCTCGTCGTGAAACATGTCAACTCAGATTAAAACGGCGCAGATGGCAGAGGCTGGACATTGGGGCAAAGATGTGCGCTCGGACCTGCACGTCAGCCTCGAGCCGAGGGATTCAGGCGGATTGGAGATCTTGCTGCAATCTCGAGTGGCGGCGTATTACGGCGATTCGATTCTGGCGCAGGCACGCGAGGTGCTGGGGGTGCTCGGCATTCAGAATGCACATGTTTCCATCCATGATGAAGGCGCGCTGCCGTTTGTAATTGCTGCGCGTCTGGAGGCAGCAGCGAAGCGCGCTGGCATGGTGGAAGCGCGCAAGAGTGCAGGCGCCACACTGGAGAAAGTTGCTCTGCCGGGTGCCTCTGCCCGTGACCGACTGCGGCGTTCCCGGCTTTACTTGCCCGGTTCTGAACCGAAATATTTTATCAATGCAGCGTTGCATGGGCCGGATGCCATCATCCTCGACTTGGAAGATTCCGTTCATCCTGGCGAAAAAGATGCCGCGCGAATTCTAATCCGCAATACGCTTCGAGCCGTGGACTTCGGCGCCTGTGAGCGTATGGTGCGCATCAACCAATTGCCAATGGGCCTTGAAGATTTAGCTGAAGTGATTCCTGAAGCTCCTGATCTGGTGTTGATCCCGAAAGTTGAGCAGGCCGATCAAGTCGTGGAAGTGGATCAAGTAATCCAAAAATCGAAGGGGGATCAGCGACCGATTTGGCTGATGCCGATTCTGGAGTCGGCGCTCGGTATTGAGAACGCGTTTGCCATTGCGACGGCTAGTCCGAATGTCGTTGCGCTGACTATTGGGCTTGAGGATTACACGGCCGATATGGGCGTGGCGAAAACATCCGAAGGACGCGAGTCTTTATATGTGCGTACCAGGTTGGTGAATGCAGCAAAGGCTGCAGGCGTTCAGGCGATTGATTCAGTTTTCAGCGATGTGGCTGACATGGATGGTTTGCGGCGATGGGGAGAATCCTCTCGAGCGCTCGGATTTGAGGGGATGGGATGTATTCATCCCGCGCAGATTCAGGTGATTCACGAGGCGTTTGCGCCGTCCCAGAGCGAGCTAGAGAAGGCGCTGAAGATTGTCGCGGCCTTTGAGGACGCGCAGGTACGTGGGCTGGGCGTAGTGAGTTTGGGCTCAAAGATGATCGACGCTCCGGTGGTTGACCGCGCGAAAAAGCTGGTGGAGAGAGCGAGGAAGATGGGAAACCTTGACTAGCATTCACCTCTAGGCCGCGCAACTGGGATGGTAATCTAGCCAACGTCATCAAGCCATGTCTCCCGCCCGCAGCGGCAGCAACTTTCGCATTGCCATCGATACTGGCGGAACCTTCACGGACTGCGTGTGGCTGGAGCGCGGACATGTGCGCATGTTGAAGGTGTTCTCCACTCCGGCTGATCCTTCCGAGGCAATTGCAGAGGCATTGCGCAAGGTCGGTGCCCCGGATTCGTTAATTATCTTGCACGGAACCACGGTTGGAACAAACACGTTATTGCAGCGAAAAGGCGCGCGCGTGGCGCTGGTTACTACGGCTGGTTTCGAAGACGCAATCGAAATCGGACGGCAGGCGCGGCCAAAGTTGTATGACTTCTTTTTTGATCGTGTGGAGCCACTGGTCCCTGTCGAGCGTCGGTTTGGGATTGAGGAGCGGACCGCGAGCGATGGCAAAATTCTGCACGCGGCATCACGAAAAGAGCTTGCACCGCTGTTAAAAAGGCTCCGTGAGGCGCATCCTGAAGCGATTGCGATTTCGCTGCTTTTTTCATTTGCGAATCCCAACAATGAGTCCGCGGTTGCTCAGGCCTGCCGGTCGCTCGCCCTCCCCATTTCTGTTTCCCATGAAATTTTGCCCGAATTTCGTGAGTATGAGCGCACGAGTACGGTGGTGGTGAATGCGTATCTGCAACCGGTGGTGCAGAAATATTTGGAGAACTTGGCGCGCCGCGCGCATTCGAGCAGGGGGAAGAGCAACATCTTCTTGATGCAGTCGAGCGGGGGAATTACTGCGCTCACGTCGGC
Organism: Terriglobales bacterium; assembly: GCA_036725905.1. Taxonomy (GTDB): domain Bacteria; phylum Acidobacteriota; class Terriglobia; order Terriglobales; family Acidobacteriaceae; genus QIAB01. The sequence continues at coordinate 2,597 of DAIMDJ010000063.1, read as the reverse complement.
AGCGCGAGAGCCAGTGCGGACTGTGCTCTCAGGGCCTGCGGGAGGAGTGGTTGGGGCTGCTGCCATGGCACGGCACAGCGGTTTCGAGCGGATCATCTCGTTCGACATGGGAGGAACATCGACGGATGTTGCGCTGGTAGATCGAGAGATACGAACAGGCAGTCAGGCTGAGATCGCCGGATTTCCCGTGGGCGTGCCCATGCTCGACATTCACACCGTGGGTGCGGGAGGCGGATCAATTGCTCGATTCGACGCAGCTGGAGCGCTGCGGGTCGGGCCGGAATCCGCCGGCGCCGATCCCGGCCCGATCTGTTATGGGCGAGGCACGCAGCCCACCGTAACCGACGCTAACTTGCTGCTCGGACGTTTGCAGCCGCATGCCTTCCTCGGCGGCGAGTTCACACTCGATCTGGAGCGAACCCGCCGGATGACCGGCGACTGGCTGAAGAGGCAGAGTTGTTCGCTTAGCTTGCGGGAGTTTGCGGCGGGAGTGGTTCGCGTTGTGAATGCAAATATGGAAAAGGCTCTGCGAGTGGTTTCGATTGAGCGCGGCTACGATCCGCGCGACTTCACCCTGGTTGCGTTCGGCGGCGCCGGCGGCCTGCACGCCTGCGAACTAGCCGAGGCGCTGGGGATTCCGCGCGTAATCGTACCGGCGCTGCCCGGCGCGCTCTCGGCGTTCGGAATCCTGGTCAGCGATGTGGTGAAGGACTATTCCCGAACGGTGCTTTGGCGAATTGCAGGAAAGCTTCCGGCGGAACTGTTCGAACGAGAATTCGCCATCTTGCGCCGCAACGCGGAGAAGAGCTTTCGTGAGGAGGGCTGGCGTGGGGCGATCAACTTCCGCCGTAGCGTCGACGTGCGTTACCGCGGCCAGGGATATGAACTAAACGTGCCCTATTCCAACACGTTGGCCGAGGACTTCCGCCGCGAACACCAGCGTCGTTATGGCTACAGCTATGACAACCGCGAATTGGAATTAGTGACGCTTCGACTACGTGCAAAGATCAGGACATCCCAGGCGAAGATTTCACCTGGGTCTGCGCGGAAAGCGCAGGCCGCGCAAAAGCAAAAACGTAAGAAAGCTCCAGTTTTATTCGAGGGCAAGAAGTTTGACACCTCCGTATATGATCGCGACGTGATACCCATCGGCAAGAGATATTCCGGACCCGCCGTTGTCACTGAATACAGCGCTACCACAGTTGTGTCTCCGGGCAGGTCCTTCTGGCTGGACAGGGCCGGCAACCTGATGATCGCCGTGCGATAGCTTCTGTGCTCTCGTCAACCAATCCGTTTACCGGCAAATCGGACCGGCGTCCCAGGGGTGAGCCAAGAATGCGGTCACGAAAAAGTAGACCTAAGGAAGTGAAACCCGCGCCGACTTGCCAGTGCGAG
>DAIMDJ010000063.1:0-1102 GCA_036725905.1 Terriglobales bacterium | reverse complement strand
CTCGCAAAACTACGCGGAAACGAGGTTGACGCCGCTTCGCTGACTCGTATTTGCCCTTCTCCGGAGTTCCTTCTCTACCCATTCGGCGAAAAGCACCTGAAACTCCTCTTGCGTGTAGATGCCCTTGTGTATCAGTAGAGTATTCATTGCATAGACGGTGGCCTTGAAGCCTTCGTCTCGTGAAGCCGCAGCCAATGCTTCTTCAAACGACATGTGGCCCATTCTCCTCGACATTGCAGATGGGAAAAACCGCTGCACTCATCCAATCACTTTAAGATCGTCACGTCAATGAGCGCTGGTTATAAGAGGATCTAGACTGCATGTGTCCGCTGGCCACTAGGTACTCGGCCCGCACCGCCGTTACAATATCCGTGTGAAACCGAACATCTTCCTGGTTGAAGACGATCCCGATATCTCTCGCTTGGTCCGCCACCATCTGGAAGGCGCGGGGTTCGTGGTGAAGGTGTTTCCGACGGGGAACACTGTGATTGCGGAATCCGAGCGGCAACGGCCGTCTTTATTCATTCTGGATATCATGGTGCCGGGAAAAGATGGACTTGAGCTCTGCCGGCAAATTCGTCACATACCCGCGCTTGCGCCGACTCCGGTCATGTTTCTCACCGCCAAGAGCGGAGAGGCCGACCGCATACTGGGTTTGGAGTTGGGCGCGGACGATTACATTCCGAAGCCGTTCAGTCCGCGCGAGCTGGTCGCTCGGGTAAAGGCGGTGCTGCGACGTTTTGAGCGGCCATTGTCTCAATCGCCTATGAAGATCGGCGATATTGAGATCGATCCCGGCGCCATGACACTCAACGTGCGCGGAAGCCCGGTCCCAACGACTGCTACCGAGTTCCGGTTATTGGATTATTTCGCCCGCCACATCGGTCGCGTATTTACGCGAGATCAGCTCCTCGACTCAGTCTGGCGAGACACCGCATACGTTACGCCACGTTCGGTTGATGTCTATGTGCGGCGCATTCGCGAGAAAATTGAGCCGGATCCGGAGAACCCTCGCTACCTCAAGACCGTGCGCGGCGCTGGATACCGCTTCGAGGCGCCGAAGTGAGGAATCGGATTTTCTTCAAGCTGCTGGCTGCCTTCG
>DAIMDJ010000062.1:0-10188 GCA_036725905.1 Terriglobales bacterium | reverse complement strand
CAGCCGATTGGATCGCGCTTACTGACCGAATGGAACAGTCTAGCGGAGGCGGTGAAGCGAGCTCTGCAACAGGCTGAGATTTTCCTTGTCACTACTCCCGAAAAGTTTGCGCTGAATGAATCTCTCAGATCGCGGAACATACTGGAGGAAGGCTCGTCTCCGTTGATGATCTCAGCCGTGGTGCTCAACCGCGCTGTCACTCGTCCTTCAGACTGCGCCGTTTGCCGGCAACGAGTTCGGGCCACCAGCGCCGCCCAAAAGCTGCTGAAGCGTGAATTTTCTCGCGCCAAGCTATTCAAAGGAGAAGATGCAGGCATGCCGATCCTGGGCGCCGCTGGGCTGGCCGCTTTCGGCAATCATGTCTTTGCCGGGAAGCGCATGAGCTGGAAAATCACTCCGCCACGCGTCAAAGACATTCACCTGCTTAAATCAGAGTGGCCAGCTCTGGATGCACCGCTGTCACTGATCGTGGGCAAAGGCGGCGTGGGCAAAACAACGATCTCTGCGGCCCTGGGTTTCCACGCGCGGCAAAAATCAAGGCGGGCGGTCGAAATCTGCTCCGTCGATCCCGCCCCGTCATTGGATGACGTTTTTGAAACTGAGGTCGGCGATGAACCTGGCATCGTTCTCGGCGATCCAAGATTTCGAGCCTCCGAGATGGACTCGGTCCGCATCTTCCAACGCTGGGTAGAGGAAATTAAAGCCGCGATTGAAGAGGCGACTACCGCAGAGCGTTCCGGAATTCATGTGGACCTTTGGTTCGAGCGCCAACTCTTCTCACGGTTGCTCGAGATTGTGCCGCCGGGAATCGACGAAGTGTTCGCCATCATCCGTATCTCGGAGCTTCTGGGCGACCCCTCGAAACGGATCGTCATTGACATGGCTCCGACAGGGCACGCGCTCGATTTGCTGCGCACGCCGGAGCGGATACTGGCGTGGACGCGGCTGTTGTTGAAAACGCTGGCAGCCCACCGTACACTTGGGTTCGCCCGCGACGCTGGGGTAAAGGTTGCCGAACTTGGGCAGCGGGTTCGTGAGTTGCTCGAGGTTCTGAAAGATCCCAAACAAACGGGCATCTTCACCGTTGTGCTGCCGGAGCCGTTGCCGGATCGCGAAACCGAAAGGCTCGTGGATGATCTGGATGAGTTGGGCTTGCGCTCGAAATCCATGTTCATCAACCGCGTCTTGTTTTCCCGTAACACGGCCGGATGCCTGAAATGTGAGCAGGCCCGGCGATGGCAACTAGCGACGATCGCCCGGCTAGAGCGCCGCTACCGCGGTAAAGCGTTATATGCAGTGCAAAATTTTCCGAGCGAGATCGCCGGCAAAAAGGCCTTGCGCTCGTTCACAGGTAAGCTATGGCTCGTAGAGTAGCGGAGCGTGCAGATGACTCGGTTCTGTATCTTTACGCGGTTACGAAATCCGGTGCCGGAGATCCGCCACAGCTTCGCGGTGTCGATGGGCAAGCAAGAATCGAGGCGATTGCTTGTGCTGGTTTGACCTGCTGGATTAGCCGCGTGTCCTCCTCGGAGTTCGGCGAAAGCTTCTCAAAACGCCTGGAAGACCTCGATTGGCTGGCAGTAGTAAGCGTCCGCCACCAGCGAGCGGTTGCCGCGATTGCAGAATCCCGCGACACATTGCCAGCCCGTCTGGGCACAGTTTTTCTCAGCGAAGCATCTCTTGAGGCCGACATCCGCAAGCGAAAAGCAGCTCTGGACGCGGATTTGCGCCGCATTGCGGGAACGCAAGAGTGGGGTATCAAGGTCTTCGTATCACCTCAAGCTGCAGTCTTGCCGGCAAGAGTCCGGACGGGAAAGGAATACCTTCAGGCCAAATCGAGCCTGCTGCGCTCACGCAAACCGCCGGGCTTGAGCGAAGAGGTAAAAAAATTCGCGAACGAACTGGAACGACTCGGCGTTGCCACCGCCGAAGCCGGCAAGATCAGCGGTGGAACGCCCTATCTTCAGTATCAGGCAAGCATTTTGTTGAGGCGTAGCGATCGACCGAGGCTGGAAAAGTTGCTTCGCCGATTTTCGCGGCAGTGGAAGGATACGCACAAGATCGAATGCAGTGGACCTTGGCCGCCCTATTCATTTGTTTCGCGGAGCGCGAAATCGGAGTGAAGCAAGCAACGGAACTGCTGCAGAACGCCTCCCAAACGGCATAGATCGGGTTCACTACTTGGAAAGCACCAACAATGTCGTCATCGTCGGAACAGATCTTGCAGATGACGTTTCTCTGCTCGATATCATTGATCACATCCTGAATGCTGGGGTAGTGATTCGCGGCAGCCTGGTGATTTCGCTGGCAGGTGTCGATCTGGTTTATCTCGGGCTCGATGTGATCCTCACCTCAGTTGAGACCGCGATCCGTTACTTGCAACTACAGCCACCCAGTTCTGGGTCACCTCTGCGTAAATCCATCCAAAGGCAGTCGGAATAATGCCGGTACTCGCATATTGCATTACCGAAGCCCGCAGTGAACTCGCGATTCCAGCGGCCGGCGTAGGGAGCATGCCAGTCAAAGCTGTGGTTGCTGGACCCTTGCAATGTTTTGTGTCGCGCTTCGAATCTGGAAGCATGGAAGGAAAGGCAACCATTCGCGAGTCTGCGCTGGAATTTCATCGTACTGTGCAGGAATTATTTCGCCAGGCAGCAGTAGTGCCGTTTCGTTTCCCGACGATTCTGGCCGATGAAAACGAAATTTCTGCGTTCCTCGCCAAGCATTCGAGCGAGTATGAGAGTGCATTATTGCGTTTGCGAGACGCGGTGCAGATGGAAATTCGCATCGAGGAGCGCGAAGCGGCAAGCCCTCCAGCAGCTTCGGGGACCGAGTACCTCCGCCACCGCCTAACTTCGCATAAGAGCATGGAAGAAACGGCATTGGGATTCCGGCATGCAAGCGAAGAATGGGTACGGGAGTGGCGACAGCGGGAAGCTCCTTCAGGACTGCGCTGTTATGCGCTGCTGATGCGTGAACACCTGGAGCCATTCCTGACATCGATGAAGGAAGTACGGGTTTCGCCGGGCCAGACTGCCCGCGTTACTGGCCCCTGGCCAGCAACTGAGTTCTTGAAAGTGAATAAATGAGCGAAGAGGGCCATAAATCGAGAATCGCGGAAATACCGGACTCGTTACGTCTTTCCGATGCTGCTGAAGGGCTTTCCGGGCGAATTGATTGCTCCCCTGAGAACATCGAGCAAGGGCTGGCGAAACTCGTGCTGAGCCTGATTGAGCTGCTCCGCCAACTGCTCGAACGCCAGGCGATCCGCCGCATGGAAGGGGGGGCGCTGACCGACGAGCAGATTGAACAGATGGGCGAAGCCCTGATGAAGCTGGAAGGGAAGATTCACGAGCTCGCGAAGAATTTTAATCTGTCGCCTGCAGACCTTAATCTCGATCTCGGACCTCTCGGCCGCCTGCTTGAATAATTAAATTGTTTGTAGCTGCCACCACACCGTCGGCGAGTAACAGGACGCTTGTGCTACAGGAAAATCTGTATTTTTGAGCTTGGGATGCTTTAGTTACTAAATATACCCGAAAATCGGGGATGGAATCATTGACATGACGCCCGCGACTCATTAGCATCGTCGCGCGGCATGGATGTGATTTGAGGTCCGGCGTCTCCTCTATCGAGCACAATCTGCATGGAAAAGCTCCCAACCGTCTCTGGAACCACGAACCTGGTAGACATTCTCGACCGTGTTCTAGACAAAGGTCTGGTGGTGGCAGGCGATATTCGCATTTCACTGGCAAACGTCGAGCTCCTCACGATCCGCATTCGTCTATTGATTTGTTCCGTAGACAAAGCGGAACAGATCGGACTGAATTGGTGGAAATACGACCCTCACCTCACCTTGCAGGCACCGGTCGTTCCGCTGCAACAGCCCAGTGCGCCGGTTCGCCGCGGTAAGACGACTCGGGCCACTATTAGCAGGCGCAGGGCATAACCGGATTCGCAGGAGGAATTTTTCATGGCTGTCGAACGCGTATCGGGTGGATCAAGCCTGATCGACGTACTCGACCGGGTATTGGACAAAGGAATTGTGATCGACGCCTGGGTGCGTATCTCGCTCGTCGGTATCGATCTGATCACAGTGGAAGCCCGCGTTGTAGTGGCTTCCATTGATACATATCTAAAGTACGCCGACGCAGTGAGTCTCATGGGATTGGTTTCCCGGCCGCAACTGGGAGCGCCTGCGCCGGAGCAGGAGGAGGTTGCTGTCGAGACGACCCGACGCGTCACTCGCGTGCCAGCACGCCGCGCACGCCGTGCTAAAAATTGAGCTGTGGTTACCGGAGTAGATTCCCATGGCGAGTCCACAGCTTCGGCCCAAAACCAGAGTACTTGTGCCGCGTGACTGGTCGAGTGAATCAGCAGCGCTTCGCCTGCTTTCCGCTGAACGGCCAGAAGAAATTTTCCCGATTCTTCTGGAGGAAATCGTAAAACTCGGTTTTGCCCGTGCCTTGGTACTCGAGGTGGATTTTGAAACGGGCGAAATAAAGCCCGCGGCTTCGCTAAATTGCGATAAGGCCTGCCTGCACAAATTCCGCACTTCTCTTTGGGCGAGTGAAAATCCTGTCGTGTCTGCCCTGCAAAACCTGCAGCCCAGCAATCTGGATGCTCTCCACGGTTTCGGCGACTCCTGGTACGCCTACCCAATGATCTACCGCAGCGCGTCACGCTGTTGGGAGGCAGAGCGGGAGCGCCGGCAGGATTGTCTGGCACTTCAAAATTTCCGTGCTTCCAAGAAACTGCAATTCGAGGAACAGGTCTGCCACGCGTGCGGCATGCAAGGCTATGCGACACTAGTTCTTGCAGAACTGCAAAATACCCATCCGCAGAAACATCTGGAGAGGCTGCACGCGCTGACGGAGCGCGCCAATGGATATCTAACGCGCCTCTTCAAATTCGAACACTATTACAACCGCATGCGGGACATGGAAGGGACCATTTCCCGCCTGCAAGCCGTGATGCAAAGCATGGCCGATCCGGTGATTCTTACCGACAACCAGCACCGGGTAATCATCCAGAACCGCGCGGCGGAGCGATTCTTTCGTGTTCCTGAAGGGGTGAGCGAGGGGGGACGCCGTGCTGTCGAGCTGAACAATCTGCTATTTTCCGCGGCGTTGTCCTCCATGGTTGTGAGCGCCACTGATGCTTCCCGCGACCTTACGTTAGTCGATGTGATGGAAGGTGAAGAGGTTCTGTTCGAGGCAGTTTCGGCGCCCACTCACAGCAAAGAAAGCGTCCGCACCGGAATGGTAACCGTAATGCGCGATGTCACCGATTTGCGGCGCGCTGATGAAGAAGTCCGCGCCAACCTGGAGAAGCTGCGTGCCGCCGAAGAAATGGTGCGCCAGGACCGCGACCGCGTCAACCTGGTTATCGAGAATGTGGGTGATCCCATCATTGTGGCCGACAATTCCGCCAAGATCGTGCTGCTTGATCCCATGGCGAAAGAATTGTTTGGTTCCGCTGAGCCAGCCAAAGATCCCCAAATCGTAAAGAATCAGGCAAAGCTCGACGCTTATCTGAATTCGTTCACTTTTTCATTTGCCGATAAGGAAAACCGCTCCGTACGCCTGTACAACCCGAGCTCCGGCGCTGAGGTCGAGTACGCAGCGCGATCAGGGAAAATCTACGATGCCAGAGGTCAAGTTGCCTACACGGTCACTGTGCTGCGCGATTTCTCCGCTTGGAAAAAACTCGAGCAGCTGCAGATGGAGCGGCGCATGCTTGAAATGGAGAAATTCGCAGCCACCGGCCGTCTAGCGGGAACCATTGCCCATGAGATCAATAATCCGCTCGAAGCCATGAAAAACGCCATTCACCTGCTCAGTGGGAAATTGGATCCACAGTGGCAGCCTATTTTCGAGGCGCTCCGCACCGAGAATGAGAGAGTCACGCGGATTGTGCGCCAGATGCTGGGCCTTTATCGCAACACGGCCCCACTCGGCAGCTTCGATTTGAACAGCGTAGTTGAAGACACGCTTGCGCTGTTTGCTCGACCGATGACCAAGGCTGGCATTGAGGTACAAAAACGCCTGGGAGAACTGCCGCCCATGAAGGGGTCGGCGGACCAGTTTCGCCAGCTACTTTCAAACCTGGTGGTAAATGCGCGTGACAGCCTGCATCCTGGCGGCAAATTGATCATCAAGACACAGCAAGTGCTAGCCTCCGATGGCTTGCACGGGTGGGTAAAACTGAGTGTTGCCGATACCGGATCAGGAATCGCGCGCGACCTGCAGAAATCCATGTTCGAGCCATTTGTTTCGACCAAGGGCGAGAAGGGAACCGGCCTGGGCTTGTGGATCGTGAAGGGTATCGTAGAAAATCATAACGGAAGAATTCGTGTTCGCAGCAGAGCCGGGAAGGGGACAGTATTCAGTTTGACTTTCCCAGTCGTTCGTCCGGTACCGGTGAGTCCTTTAAGCTAACGCTAATCTGGCCCACCAGCGTGGGTTTCACATCGAGGAACTGATATGGCGACAGCCAGGCCTGTTGGCAAGTCACGCAGAAGCACGGAGGCCGCGAAAGAAGATCTGCATGTGCGTATCTCCGAGACTCCTGATGTTCCGGAAACCAGTCCCGGAGAAGGCGGCCGCTATGTTTACGGCATTGTGGAGACCAAGGAGCATCTGAACTTCGGCAAGATAGGAATCGGCGGCGCCGGCGAACCCGTGTACACCGTGAATCATCAGGATATTGCAGCTGTGGTCAGCAAGACCCCTGTGGCCATTTTCGATCCCACCCGCGAAAATGCTTTGGCTCATGAGCACGTGATTGAAACAGTGATGAAAAATCACACAATCATCCCTATGAGTTTCGGCACGGTCTTCCGCACGGATGACGACATTCGCCAGGTACTAAAGAGTATCTATCTGTCTTTAAAGGACGTACTGAACCAGATGGCTGGGAAACTGGAATTTGGCCTCAAAGTAAACTGGGATCGCGATCAGATCATCGAAGAGTTGCAGCAACAGGACGAAGAGCTGCGCCGGTTCCATCACGAGATTGTGCGGAAGCAGTTGCAATCAACGTACTTCGCGCGCATGCAGCTCGGCCGGATGATTGACAAAGCTCTGGGCGAACGGTCCACCCAGTATGTACGAGAGATTTATGAGGCACTCCGTAATGTGTGCGTGGCTTCGCGCGATAACCAGCCGATCGGCGACAAGATGATTATGAATGCCGCTTTCCTGGTCGAGCGCGATCGCGAAACGGAGTTCGACGCCGTGGTCAACAAGATCGCGAAAAAATACGGAAAGCGCCTGAAGTTCAAATACACCGGTCCATGGCCGCCTTACAATTTTGTGAACATACGCCTGAAGCTGGAGCGGCTCTCGCCCGACTAGCATCGCCCTGGTTCCAAGCTCGAGGTTTTGCTTTATGTTCCTGGTAGACGACCTGCTGCTTCTTCCCGTAACCGGGCTGAAATTTGTGTTTCGCACCCTGGCCAAGGTCGCGCAGGATGAATACACCGATACCGGCCCGATCAAAGAGAAGCTTCTCGAGTTGCAGGTAAAGCTCGAGTTCGAAGAAATCACCGAACAAGAATACGTCGAGCGTGAGCGGCAGATTCTTCGTGAGCTACGGGAAATCGAAAATCGGAAGCGGATCATAGCAGGGTTAGCTCCTGAGGAAGCTCCTCGGGCAATTTCCAAACCGCAGGCCCAGGATCAAAATGCTTCCAAATAGCTGATCTTCACAGGATGGAATATATCGCCAGAACTCGCGAGCCACGATTGAAAGCGAAAAAGCTTTCCCGCAGCAAAGCGAACGCGAATCCCACGCGTAAGGTGAAGCGCCTTCCCCCTACGGCTCCTGCAGCGCGTGACGAAGGACCGCGCCTTTTGCCTTTAGACGAGACTACCCGTGAATCCTCGCGCCTTGAGCACTACCTCGATCTCGCAGATGCAGCGCTGGGCTTAAAGAAGAAGCCGCCCGAGATGTGATTGATGTGAGAGAAATTTGCGATCCCAGTAGGTTCTCCGCGAGGTTACGCCACCTTGCGTTTCGAGTAGGCTTCGACAGACTTCTCCATTAGACGGCTCACGTTGCGATTCAAACGCCTTAGGTCGGAAATCAAATTCATCATGTCAGCGGTGGTGAGCTTGTTCTGGATCAGAGCGTAGACTGCGTCCGTGAAGTACTCAAATCCTGCGAGCAGGCTCGATAGAGTTTCGCCGTGATCCTTTACTCGCTTGCCATACTCGGAAGCCGAACGCATTGTGTTAGTGCCAGGTGAATCCCCCTCCAGCTCCAATTTCGCTGTGATATCGTTCAGCAGCCCCGCCAGTTCTTGGTGATCCGCCACGCCCAGCTTCTGCATCGCTGCGCGTGTATGCTCTGCAATTTCGGACGCATTCTCCTTCAAGAACGTTGATAAACGCAGGCCCGTAGGTTTTCGCCGCCGGGACTCGACCCTATCTCTCACCGATTTGATCAGCGAGCCAACTTCGACAGGCTTAACCAAGTAATCGTCGACTTGGTTATGAATTGCCTGGAGAGCCGTTTCAAATGCGGGGTATCCCGTCAGAATGAAATTGGTGCAGCCCGGCTGAACATGGCGCATGGCGCTAACGACCAGAAATCCATCGCCATCCTCGCCAATGTTTAAATCGGAAATGAGCACATCATACGGATTGGTATTGATCTCAAATAGCGCGTCGGGAACACTCTCCGACACGCGAACTTCGAAGCCCGCTTCCTGCAGGACGGGTGGGAGTGTCAGCCGGATGCTGGGTTCGTCGTCAACAAACAGAACACGCGGACGGTTTTGCCCATCAGCCATGGAAACTTCTCCTCATGCGAAACTCACGGCTGTGCGGAGAGACAATCATACTCGGGACGTGGCCAAAGGCAAGTGGCGACCTCTGAGGCGGCGCACATTGCCTCGCCTGCCGGACTCAGCCTACCCGCTGAAACCAACCCACCTCTATACAGTGTTTACTGTAGGACTGTAGATGCACATTTGCTAAACTCCTCGCAATACACATGTGAATGTGTCATGATCTGACGTGCTTTCGTGTTTGGCGGCTTGCCATGCTAAAAGGCTATGCCTTTCCGCAGGAAACGCCCAGCCCGAATGAGCTCTTTGAGCTTTCAAGCGAATGCCGCAGCAGCACTCCCCAGCGAAAACAATGTCGTCTGACCCAGAGCACAATGACCGCTCTAAACTGGCTCGCGGGTTGAATAATCGCAAACTCCTGGATCTGGTACGCGAGGCTGTCCTATTGGTGGATCTCTCTGGCGAAATTGTTTTCTGGAATCAAGGCGCTGAGCAGCTCTATGGGTGGAACGCGAACGAGGCTTTGGGCCAGTCTCCTCTGGAATTATTGCAAACTGAACTGCCCAGGCCATTGGCTCAGATTCACAATATTCTTCGAAAAGAGCGGTGCTGGGACGCCGAACTCAAACAGACTACCCGGAAGGGTATCCGCATTACAGTCGCGAGCCGGTGGGCGCTTTGGCGCGATGATTCGGGAACCCCCTTGGGACACTTTCAGCTCGACAGCGATATTACCCGCCGCAAGCAAGCGGAGCAGGAACTGCGCGTTCTCTCCGGCCGTTTGCTGACCATCCGCGACGAGGAACGCCGCCGCTGGGCGAGAGAGTTGCACGATAGCGTCGGCCAACTTCTAGTTGGCGTCACGATGAATCTTTCCATGCTGGAACAGCAACTCGACCCAACTCCCCTGAAAATGAAGTTCATGGACGAGTGCACCCGCCTCACCAACGAAGCATTGCGCGAAATCCGCACGATCTCATATCTTCTCCATCCTCCCATGCTGGATGAGGTGGGTCTTGCCTCCGCACTGCGCTGGTATGTCAACGGCTTTTCCGACCGAAGCCAGATCAAAGTGAAGCTGGAAATTCCGGAAGCGCTCGGCCGATATCGGCTCGAGTTGGAAATTGCAGTGTTTCGCATTGTGCAGGAAGCGCTGTCAAATGTGCATCGTCATTCCAAGAGCGAGACGGCACAGATCACACTCATAGAATCGCCTCGGCATCTGCGTCTGAAAGTAGAAGATCGCGGAAGGGGTATGTCGCTGCCAATCCCCGGGCTTGAGAAAGATGATGCCAATATGCCAGGCGTGGGAATCAGCGGAATCCGGGAGCGCGTGCGCCAGCTCGGCGGCCAAATGCAAATCCGCTCCGGCGAGTGGGGGACTGCCTTAGAAG
>DAIMDJ010000061.1:0-10199 GCA_036725905.1 Terriglobales bacterium | reverse complement strand
TTGCCGTACAGGAACATACCTGTACCAATATAGGAACGCCCTGATTGATTTCCACAGCAACTAGGTGATTCCGCTTATTGCCTTCAGCAGCAAAATCCAGCTACTCTCCAACAACTAAAAATCAACCGGAGCCCCTGCTGTTAATCGGATCTGCCGCACGCAGAACCAAAGGGAAAGTGTGTCCTTGTTCGTTGGGTTGATTCGCGCATAGGGGACTCGGTCACGAGGCGCGATGACAAAACTGAAGTGTCTTTCTGTGGCAGCAGTGTTGCTGTCCTGTCTTGGCTTTCTTCCCGGATCAAATTTGGCGCGCGCAGAGTCGACCATTAGCTGCCCTTCCGGCACGCACGACATGCTGGACTGGATGACGATGGACTCAGACCTTCGTTCGTCCAAACATCTCACTGGTTCGGCGAATCCGCTGTACACCTCAATCAAGTCTGGCAAGTTTTACTGGACTAAAGGTGGAACCGGTTATCCCTGGGACATCCAGCTCTACGACAACAATTACATCTATCTCTGGATCACTGAATATGCTTGGAATTACCCCAACAGCTACAAGAAATCTTCCAACAACTACAACATGCCATTGACCGCGCGCTGTGCCAGGGGAGGTTTTCCCGGCTCCGCGATTAAGGTCAGCAACACTTCTTACGACATTCACAGCGATTGCAACAGCTCCACCACTCACAATCTGCAGAAGGCCATTAACGAAGTGTGGGGACCGTACAACGTTTCCTTTGGAGGCAGTCTGCCCAGCAATATGCCAACCCTGGTTGTGAGCTATCGCTACAACTGCAACAGCAATTACGGCAACTGCGGAGACAAAGAAGAATATTACTTAAGTAAGCGTTACGGATTGGTGCAGTGGGTGCACTATACCCTCAGCAATGGTATTTATCATCAGCAACAGAAAAGCGTGTTCAACCAGCTAAGGGGCGGAACAACAAGCCCGAAGTTTGTGTGCTTCTAGTTCCAAAACGATAAGGTGGAGTAACTGACAATTACGTAAAGCGCTGCACCCTAATCGCGTTGGGGTGCGCATTTCCAAAAATCGAAGCAGGAGCAGGGAACTCGCTGGGGAGCGGGCCCTACATCCTGCCCGAACCTGAGTAGCACTGCAAGGCGCTGTGGTAGGGGCCAAGCACGTCGGGTCTGGCGCCGCAACTTAGGGCGCTCCAGGCCTTCCGGTTTTCCGGATCAGGAGGCAGGAGATGCGGCAAGGGATTTTTGTGGTCGCTGTGTGTCTTATATTCCCGGCAATTTCGCGGGCAGGCAATCTATTCATTCAACCCACCACTACTCTTCAGGCACAAACTTCCAACAACACCAGCGCAGGGGATTCTTTCCAATCTCAAACGAATGGAAATCTGGGCGCTACCAACATCAGCAAAGTCGATCTGCACACGCTGCTCTATCCTGGAACAACTACAAAGATCTACGCCCACTTCATGCCCTGGTTTGGCGACCCCCGCCACATGGCTGTGGGTTACAACTCGCAGGACCCGGCGCAAATTCACCGCCAGATCACGGATATGATCAGCCGTGGCATCGACGGCATGATCATCGACTGGTACGGATCACGAGACACTTTCACGAATACGACCACGCTGCGTGTCATGGCCGAGGCGGAACAGCATCCCGGCTTCAAATTCGCAATCATGATTGATAAAGGCGCAATCAAACTAAGCTCGTGCCCAGGATGCACGCCGCAGCAGGCTCTCATCGAGCAAATTCATTACGTGGAAAAAACCTTCATTCCTTCGCCGGCCTACATGCGTATCAACGGCCGGCCGATGATTACCAATTTCGATGTGGAGTTGCATTATCCGAGTGTCGATTGGGCCGCGGCGGCAGCAACGACGACTACGAATCCCATTTTCATTTTTGAGGACGCCTCTGGTTTCACCCACGTGGTGAGCGGTGGCAGTTATTCCTGGGTGAGGCCTTCAACCACAGATTTCGGCATGGCCTACATGACCAAATTCTATGATGCAGGCTTGGCATATCCGCAACTCGAGACCATCGGCGCATCTTATAAGGGTTTTAATGACACGCTAGCTTCGTGGGGGCTGAACCGCATTATGACTCAATGGTGCGGGCACACGTGGCTACAGACGTTCGCCAAAATCAATAGCCTTTACAACTCGACAAACCAGCTCGATGCGCTGCAATTGCCCACCTGGAACGACTATGAGGAGGGAACCGAAGTGGAAACCGGCATAGACAACTGCATGTCGGTCTCGGCCGGAATTTCGGGAAATTTGCTGCAGTGGAGCGTCAATGGTTATGAAGACACCCTTGACCACTATGTCGTCTACATAAGCACAGATGGGCAAAATCTCATGCCGCTGAACGCAATGGGTGTGGGCTCGCACGCGCTTGACGTGTGCGGCTATTCACCGGAGCAACGCCACTACACTCTGTACGTGCAGGCGGTCGGAAAGCCAACCATCAGGAACCGCATGTCGAACGCGGTATCTTACACTCCGCATTGCTCAAATGGTCCGAGTTCGATTTCACTCGGGGCATCGCCGGCTGCTCTGCAAGTTAAGTCAGGGCGTTCAACCAGCGCGAAGGTCACCGTCACTCCCATCTCCGGCTCTTTCACGGGCGCCGTCGCGCTTTCCTGCTCCGGGCTGCCCGTCGGCGTGAGCTGCTCCTTTGTGCCCAGTTCCGTTACCCCCGGAGCTCAGGTCGTCAGTTCCAAACTCACCGTTACCGCGACGATTTCCCCTATGAAGGATCGAAGGCGGCAAACCCGCCGGAGCCCATTGCGATACGCTTTTTGGCTGCCCAGCTTCGGCGTTATGGGTATGGCCATTGCCGTTGCCGGAGGAGGGAGCACGAGAAAGGTAGTCGGGCGAATCGCTTGGCTGCTCGTGCTGGCCTTGATTACATGTAGTCTCGTCTCCTGTGGCGGCACCGGCAACAGCCACCAGCCCATCACCAGCACTGACACTCCAAGCCAGACCTTTACCATTGCCGTTAACGGGAGCTCCGGAGACCAGAAGGTCTCCACGTCCGTTACTTTGACCATTCAGTAATTGCGCGCGGGGGGCGGTCGCAAGGCCGGCGATCAGCCTCCGCGACGCCAATCGCGCCAATCGAGGCCGCAGCGGCAGCCACTTGGGAAGGCGGCGCAGTCTGGAAACCGATGTCAACAGATCCAGATGGCGCTGCAAGTGGAACGTGCGGAGATACTGACGAATGATTTCCGGCATGCTGATGCGCAGCGCCGCTGAGAAATTCTGTATCGCCATCTCCGTTTGGTGTTCTGGATTCTCCAGCAGGGCAATTAAACACCCGGCGAGGCTCTGAACATCTCCAGCTTTGAAGAAATCAATAGCCAAGCCTTCTTCCTGAGCTAGCTCACGAGAGTCGGAAATATCGGAAGCCACCATCGGTACACCATAAGCGCAGGCCAAATGTGCTACGCCGCTGGACCCAGCGGACGAGGTGTAGGGCATCACCGTCACCGTTGTGCTCTGAAACAGTTCTGGAATCTGCTCTTCGGGAACATAGCCCATGAATTTGATTCGCGGGTGGCGCCAGCATTTCTGTCGAATTGATTCTAGATATCCTGGCGTCTTCGGATGATCGGTTCCCGCGATGATCAACTGGGTATTCGGCACAGCGCGCGCGACGATCTCGAAAGCCTTGAGCATCGGCTCTAGCCGCTTGTACGTGCCCCATTTTCCGAAAGCCAAAATCCGATGCTCGGGATTCCCGCGTCGCGCAAACGCCGGATATTCTGGCTTGCCTGAGAGAATTCCGTGATTTCTGACGTAGACAGCCCCTCGGCCATATTTCTTCCGGATGATGCTGCGGTACGCTGGCATAAGCACCGAAATCGAGTTGGCGAACAAAAGCAACTGCGTTGCGGCATAGCCTGCGGCGGTATAGATGTGGCGGAAGCGCACGCCCGCATCCTTGAGATCTACCGTCTCCATGAGCTGGTGAAGCGTGACGTGAGTGTAGAATCCCACGGCCCGAACCATTGCTGGGAGCGCCACTCCAAAAAACGCCGGCAGCGGCTTGCCACCGAAGCTGGCGAAACCAAGGTTGAACCATACGACATCGGGCTGGACCTGCCGGATGGTTCGCAGCAGGCGCACCGGATTCCGCAGGCTGTTGAATGACCAGCATCGGATCACGGAATAGCCTGGCAATTCTTCCTCATCGGGTGCTATGTCATCGCCGAGAACAGTCAGCGACAATCCGTCGGTTTGACTGAGTTCGCGAGCGACGTGAAACCCGTATTCGTTCAGGGCTTGCCTACTCGGCGGAAATGCAGTCACCAGACAGATCTTCATTGTTGTCCTGGCCTGAAGATCGCGTGCCGTGACAGCTTCCCCAGGAGAGAAAAATATTGAAGCGCAACTCTGATATTAGCTTTACTGCTGCCCGCGTAGCGGGCCGAGAATCGGAAGGGCACTTCGACGGCTTTCTTGATGCGGCCCTTTACTAAAATCTCCAAAAGGATTTTGAACCCGTAGGGCTGTAAATCCAGGCCTTCGATGCATTCGCGCCGCACCACAAAAAATCCTGAAAGCGGATCCTTAATACGCAAGCCATTTCTTTGTAGGGGTAGCGTCGCTAACGTGCTGCAGCGGGAAATGAAATGCCGGAGCGCATTCCAATTACTGATGGAATGTTTTTGCGCATAGCGGCTGCCGATGGCGATGTCGTTGCCTTCACGAAGCGCGTTTACTAATTCAGGCAACGTCTCGGGCGGATGTTGAAGGTCGGCATCCATAACACCGAGGAATGTCGCATCGGTGTGCTTCCATCCGTAGATCACGGCACCTGCTAGGCCCCGCGCACCTTTACGAACCAGCAAACGAATGCGCGGATCGCGCCGTGAATATTCATTCACAATGTCAGCGGTTCCATCCTGGCTGTCATCGTCCACAATGAGCAGTTGATAATCGAGATCAACCCTAGCCAGGGCAATTTGTACACGGTCAAGGAGAGCAGGCATGTTGCCCGCCTCATTCAAGGTAGGGATTACCAAAGCGAATTGGCCATTGGCCGGAGCTGTGTTCATAGGAGACTTTTATCCCTTATGGCGCAGCTTCTTGGATGAGCTACACGTTCCAGGCGTTGGTTAGAAGAGCGGATTACGCAGAGTACGTGACTGGGGGGAAATGCTGTATTAAGCAGGTGCAATCGAGCCACTGAAGCGGGAACTGACGCCATGAATCCGGCCACATTGCTGGAGCCGCCGGACAATCGCCGCCTGAGAATCAGCTTGGGATTGCGGCTCAATCAGCGCAAGATCGGCAATATCCCGCAAACGAAGGTAAGACTGACGGTATTTGTGGAGGAAATCCACCGGGTATTCCGGCTTCCTTTCACGTGCTACTTCAGGCTCTGCATCAAGAAGATAAGCCACGTCAGGTTTTGGAACAAAACTCAGTACCCATCGCGCGTAGGCACGCGCGGCAGCGTACTCCAGCGGAAGCGTCGCCAATTGATCATAGATGTAGCGGTCAAACACGATCACACGCGCTTCGCTCTTTCGCGCGCTCTCCACTACACGCCGAAGATTAAGAGCATCCAGAAGATACAGAGCGGACCGTGCCAAGACCAGGTACCAAGCCCGATTATTCTTGTCATTCCGCCAGGCAGGCTTTCCCGGCTCGCCGACGCGGCCGTCGCTCTTCAAAAACTTGTGGCTGAACGCAGCTCGCCATTTCGATAAGCCGACGACATTGTCCCAAAACGCCAGCCGCATAACAGGAATGCCCGCGTCTACGAGCTGGCAGCACAGGGTTTCAATTTGCGTGCTCTTTCCCGATCCGTCCATCCCAGAGAAGCTGATCAGAACTGGTTGGTCACAGTTCGTTCGGCGGGAATCCAAGCTCATAGGCATCAAGAGAACTTACTTCGCGCCTGGCGGCTTTGGCCCACTAGCTTTCGTGAGCGCCGTCACCGTCCCCAGGGCCACGCCAGCTCCAGCGATGACGCCCATCTTGATCAAGATAGAGCGCACTTGCCGCTGCTTGGCAGGAGCAATGGCCGCTCCGGCTGGACGCGAGGCGGCGTTACCACTTACTCTCCCCGCTTGCGCTGCGGCGGTACCTGATGGCTGAACCGTCGGAGGAGGCGGCTGCTGGGTTTGAGTGGCGCTCTGCTGAGTCGCAGGTGCTTGCGCGGGCGTCGCGTTATCTGGCAAATGGTTGCGATTGATCATCTCCTGTGACGCTTTGTCTTCCTGCTCTTGCCGATCGGGGCTTGGCGCTGGCTGTTGTGCATCAGGAGAAGTCTGCTGATCGGGAGCAGACTGCTGAGCTGGAGCACTTTGCTGTGCCATTAGAGCCGCCGGCTCAGCTACTCCAGACAGAGTGAGCGCCAGAGTCGCGCCCACCAGTCTCATTGAAAGCCCTTTCATAACCCCTCCTCAATGACCACAGCGCTACTTACGCAGCTGCAGGCTCCGGAGCCTGCTCGGTAGCTGGCTCCAGCCGGGCAACACTGAAGCTACTCGCCGCCTCGGCCACAGTCGGAAACATTTCAAATACACGATCCATACGCGTAAGCTCCAGAATCGTTGCAGCTTCCGGAGAAATCCCGCCCAGCTTCACCGCGCCGTCACGGTTAGCCACCTCGACCATGCAATCGAGTAATGTGTTGAGTGCATCGCTGTCGATCTGTTTCACTTGCGATAGATCAACCACGATGCGCGGCCTGTCATTCATCAGCTCGCGATTGAGTTCTCGCGCGAATGTGCGAGCCAGTCTTCCATCCACCCGTTCTGGTAATTTAAGTAACATCAAATAGTCTCCTGAATTCTTTACGCGAGCACCGATCAATTGAAATGCCCGAACCTGCGCGCTGTCACTAAAGATGCCGTCTGCGACCTCCGGGTTGACATCGAACCAAATAACGCCCGCGCGGTTCTAGTCAACCGCTGTGAACCGGATGTACTTCCAATCAGGCGGCCATCATTCATTTCCAACTCAACTTCACGGCCTAAATGAAACAGTTTTCCCGCGCCAACGATTGCGTTACTGACATTCAATCCCATTCCCAGATAAGTGCCTGGAAGGATGCAGCAATCATCTACGGAAGTGGCGCAATCCACTTCGCATTGTTTTTCCACGGCGCTCGCCCCGGAAATCGTGCAGGACGAACGCACCCAACTATTCGCTCCGATATAAGCAGGTGCCAAAACGTTGGCTGTACGCTCGATTCGAGCGCCGTCACCGAGCCAGATACCAGGCTCAACTTCATTACCCACAGGTCGAATCCCGCATTGGCCATGCAAGGCATCCTGTACCAAACGGCGAAAATCAGCGGGATCGGCCAAAGCATTCAAATAGCCGGTGAACCTGTACTCGCGGCGATCCGCAATCATCGCGCTCAGACGGGCGCGAAACGAATCCTTTGTATCCCGCAATTGCTTGGCATCAACAGCTATCAGGTCCATCGCTCCTAGCGCGTGATTTGCCTGTGTCAACGCCGCGGCGCTCTCCCGATGGAAGCGAAGAAAGTCTGAATAATCCAACTCCACATAAGGTCCCAGCCGCACCAGTAACAAAGTTTCCATGCCGTGGTTCAGGTAGTGCGAAACCACGCTGTCCCAGACTGGCCAAAACCCAGAAGCTGGGGGGGATGGCGGTATGAAGAGGTCGGATCCGCTCCAACGACAGAAACCATCTTCGGAAATCACCGAGGCATGATCAACGCCGAAGATGCGCAACCGGTCCAGCGTCCGATCAACTATGCTTTCGCCAAGTACATCCCAGGTAACTGCCGGTGAACCCAGCAGCCGTTGCGGGGCGGAGTGATAGCGGTCGAGCCGTTTACGGGGAAGGCTTCCAGAATGTTCCTCGCATCGGGCCCCACCGGCGATAGTTACAATTGCACCGACGTACACTGTGTCTCTGCTCTCCCTAACTTCTGTAGTAGCTTTGACGACCAGCCGTCGTGATGCTGGCCCATAGCGCGAACGAAGTTTCTGGAATCCTCCATGAACTACGCGTCCGAACCAAATAATTGTTGCGTACGAGAATTCATTGCAGGAACCATGCTGCTGGTTTCTTCCGGAATCTCGTCAGGACTTTTCCAATTCCTGATTAGCGGCTCCGAGCTGCGGCGATCTCGCCGGGTATTGTGATTCTCGGCGACTGCCTCGTCGCGGGCATAACCCAACAATTCGCGAATCCGCAGTTTGGCTTTATGAAGCTGCGATTTGGAATTTCCCACCGAGCAGTCGAGCAACTCGGCGATTTCCTGATGCTCATAACCTTCCACTTCGTGCAGCAGGAAAATGGTGCGATATCCAACCGGCAGTTCTTTAATAGCGCGCGTCAAGGCGATGCGGTCTACGGAACCAGCCAGCCGGCCATCCCGGCTGCCGTATTCGCGCCGCACCAGCCGCGCGTCCTGGTTGTAAGGTTCATCCAGAGAGATCTGCCGCAGTGCTTTTTTGCGGAAATGCATCAAGACGGTGTTCACCGCGATGCGATACAGCCAGGTGGACAGTGCGGAGTCACCTCGAAAGGTAGCTAATTTGCGAAACACCTGAAGAAACGCGTCCTGCGTCAGATCTTCTGCTTCCGCCGTGTTGTTGGTCATGCGCAGGCAGACGGAATAAATCCGCGCCTTGTGCGCATAAAATAATGAGGCAAACGCGTCGGAATCTCCTTGTTGAGCACGCTTAACTAGGTCTAGGTCCGAATCAAATCGGGGGGCGGTGCAATTAAGTACGCTGCTCACTTGGTTCTCCTTTCAGATTCTCATGACAACATCCAACGTTCTGATTTCCATTGCCGATTGGCGAACCAATTTCGCCGCTGACATTTGTGAGAGTAGGGTTAGTAAGCGCCACCGTCCATCCGGTCCAGTCTGTAGGCATTTTGATAAGTTGCTGTACCGCAGCGAAATGCGCGCATGATGAACTGAAATGCAGAAATCGCCACTTTTGTTGCGACGGGAACACGGCGATAGAAGAATTGGGAATCGGCTACTCTCCTAGCCGCCTGCGCCTACAGTGATCTCACCTGAAAAATACCGGGCATTCTGGATGGGAAGTCCCAGTCGCCGTGAATAACGTTGCTGCAGTCGATCGAAAAAATATAGGGAGAACTGCGTATGAATTGGGATCAGGTAGCAGGAAAATGGAAGCAGATGAAAGGTGTTATCAAAGAACGTTGGGGCAAACTCACGGATGATGACCTGGACATGATCGCAGGCAAGCGCGATCAGCTCGCCGGCAAAATTCAAGAACGTTACGGACTCACCAAAGAAGACGCGCAAAAACAAATCGAAGACTGGGAGCGCACCCGCCGTCAAGAAGACGAAGCAGAAGAACGACGCCGCATTGCTTAGGCAACATGTGAATACGAGTGTAGAGCGCGAGTGTTGCTACAGAAACTCCTGAGGAAAATTACAGAGACAGCAGGATTGTCGATTGTGGGTACCCACCCTATGCTCAGGATACGAAGTTGCCCTCTATCACACCACAATTCGAGCAGGTGCCGGTCTCTAGGTGAGGCTGGCCCTGCTTCTCGCCTCGCTGTGCAGCGCAGGCGCCCGGTTTTGCGTGGGATGTAGAGGCATTGAACGGCCTAGCCGGAACCACATCGCATCTCAACATCCATAAATTCATTGCGGAGGAATTACCGTGAAAGCGAATTCATTACGCGAACTGTACGTCGAACAGTTGAAGGATCTGTACGACGCCGAGCACCAACTCATCAAAGCACTACCCAAACTGGCCGAAGCTTCCTCCTCAGACGAGTTGCGCAACGCATTCGAGGAGCATTTGGACAAGACCAAGCAGCATGCTCAACGGATTGAACAAATCTTCGAAGGGATGGGCCAGAAAGCCAAAACGCAAAAATGCAAAGGCATGGAAGGTCTGGTAAAGGAGGGCAGTGAGATCCTTAAAGAAGAAGATGATATCGACGGAGAAGTAAAAGACGCCGCTTTGATTGCCGCTGCTCAGCGGGTAGAGCACTACGAGATTGCTGGCTACGGCACAGTGCGGACTTATGCCAATCTGCTGGGAGAAAACGAAGCCGCCAATCTCCTGCAGCAGACTCTCGACGAAGAAAAAGAAGCTGATCAAACCCTGAATGAGATTGCCGAGCAAATCAATGTAGAAGCCGGCCATGGCGAGGTGGAAGAAGAGGGAGCAGCCAGACGAACCCGGACCGTGACTCGCCGTAAACCGGCCGCCTAACGGA
>DAIMDJ010000060.1:8896-10201 GCA_036725905.1 Terriglobales bacterium | reverse complement strand
CAGGCGCAATTCTAAGGTTCTGCAGACTATAATCACCTGAGTAAAAGTATCAACCCCGGACGTCATAATCTATGCCTCTACTCTGGCTGCGAGTCGCGCTCGGATGCTACGCCATCGGACTGCTCTATGCCTTGCTGGCGCTCACGCAGCGTAGCTATCTGCTGAACCGGATTGCGTTGCCGGCTATGAGCCTGGGGATGGTTTTTCAGTTTGTTTCGCTGAGCGAATCGGTGCTGGTCGGCGGGCCGGTTACCATCACTTTAGTTCATAACTCGGAATCATTTCTGGCGCTGCTGGTGATGGTGGCGTTCATGATTGTGTATCTCGTATATCGCACGACTTCGCCCGGGATTGTGGTGTTCCCGTTGGTGTTTCTGCTCAGTTTTGTGGCGGCCACGGGGCAGCAACCATTCCTGCTGACTTCACCAGGACTACGGCGAGGATGGCTGGTGGCCCACATCGCACTGATCTTCACAGGGTATGCGGCCCTCTTTCTTAGTTTCGCCGCGAGCTTGCTGTACCTGGTACAGGAGCGCAGCCTCAAGTCAAAGAAAGCTTCCGGAGTTTTGCTGAGGCTGCCGGCGCTCGAAGTGATCGATGAAATCGGCTACCGCTCGCTGCTCCTGGGCTTTCCCTTCATGACGTTAGGACTGATTGCGGGGAGCATCGTGGCGCAGACTACATACGGGCGCGTGAACTTGCTCGATCCCAAGATTTTTCTTTCGCTGCTGATGTGGGCGGTTTACATGGTGATGGTGTTCACGCGCTGGAATGCGGGATGGCGCGGGCGCCGTGCTGCTTATCTGGCTGCAGGGGCAGTGCTGGCTGCCGTGATTGCCTGGTCGGCCAACTATTTCAGCGCGATTCACAGGTTTGTCCAATCATGAATTTTCAGCTCATCGGGGTGAACCACAATAGCGCGCCGATCGAAGTGCGTGAGCGGTTGGCCATCCCTGAATCCCGTTTGCCGGACGCGATGCGCCGCCTGGCAGAACACCCCGGAGTGGACGAAGGTTTGATCCTGTGTACCTGCAATCGCGTGGAGGTGCTGGCTCAGACTAAGAACGGCGCCGCCGATCTGCGCAGGTTTTTGCGTGAATATTTCCAGCTTGATCCAGCGCAATATGAGCCGCACCTGTATGAATATCGCGAGAGCGAAGCAGTCCGTCATTTATTTCGCGTGGCTGCAAGTTTGGATTCCATGGTGGTAGGCGAGCCGCAGATTTTGGGCCAGGTGAAAGAGGCATATGCAACGGCACGCGCGGTGGGTGCAGTCCATTCGCAGCTTGATCTGCTGCTGACGCG
>DAIMDJ010000060.1:0-8796 GCA_036725905.1 Terriglobales bacterium | reverse complement strand
CAACGGCACGCGCGGTGGGTGCAGTCCATTCGCAGCTTGATCTGCTGCTGACGCGAGCGTTTGCTGTTGCCAAGCGAGTGCGGACGGAAACTGCCGTAGGATCATCGGCAGTATCGGTTGCCTCGGTTGCGGTCGAGCTGGCAAAGAAGATTTTCGGGTCACTTCAGGGAAGACACGTCTATCTCGTTGGCGCAGGGAAAATGAGCGAACTGGCTGCGCGTCACCTGATGGCGCATGGGGCGGCTTCGATCTTTGTAGCCAATCGCACTCATGAACGCGCGGCTCAGTTGGCGGGGAAATTTAACGGCCAAGTGATTTTGTTTGAGCAACTCTATGAGACCTGTGATCGCGCGGATATTGTCATCACCTCCACCGGCGCACCACACGCCATCTTCCGGCGGGAGCATGGGGAACTCTTTTTAAGCCGGCGTAAGAACCGCCCCATGTTTTTTATCGATATTGCGGTGCCGCGCGATGTGGCCCCGGAGATGAATGATCTCGATGGGATTTTCGTTTACGACATCGATGATCTTCAGCAGGCGGTCTCGTCGCACGTTGCCGATCGTAAGCGTGCGGCCGAGCACGCAGAAGCCATTGTGCAGAGCGAGGTCGAACGCTTCCAAGCCCGAGTACAGACGCTCGATGTTGTGCCCACGATTGTTTCCTTGCACGATCATCTGGAGACCATTCGCCAGGCGGAGATCGACCGTGTGCGTTCCCGCCTGGGGCCGCTTTCGCCTGAACAAGAGATGGCCGTCGAGACGCTGACTCGGGGGATTGTGAACAAGATCATGCACACACCTATCAGTACTCTGAAAACCGCGGCGCGTGAGCCGGAAGCCACCACGGTGATTGACGTCGTGCGACGCCTTTTCAATCTCGAAGAAAAAAAGGCGGCAAGATCAGGCGCTGATCGCGATCAGAGTTGAGCTGGAGAAACTACAGCTATCTTGACCGAAACCCCTAAAACTCATCTCCGCATCGGCTCGCGCGGATCGCAACTGGCACTCTGGCAGGCCAATCATATTCGCGCACTCCTCGAAGCGCGCAGGCATACGGTCGAAATCGAAATCATCAAGACTACCGGCGATAAGATTCTCGATGTCGCGCTCGCCAAAGTCGGCACGAAAGGCATGTTCACAAAAGAAATCGAAGAGGCTCTGGCTGAGGGGCGTATCGATCTCGCGGTCCACAGCCTGAAAGATCTGCCGACCGAAATTTCGTCCGGATTTAAAATTGCCGCGATCACCAAGCGTGAAGATCCCCGCGACGTGTTCTGCTCCCAGAAATACCAGAGCTTGGATGATTTGCCTCACGGCGCGCGTGTGGGCACCAGCAGCCTACGCCGCCAGGCGCAGCTCAAGGCGTTGCGAAATGATCTGGAGCTTCATCCTTTGCGCGGCAATGTGGACACGCGGCTTCGCAAGCTCGCCGACGGTGAATATGACGCCATCATCCTGGCCGCCGCGGGACTAAGTCGGCTGGGCAAAAACCAATTCATGCGGCACGTGCTTCCTGCAGAGGTCATGTGTCCAGCCGCCGGTCAGGGAGCGCTTGCAATAGAAATTCGGGCTGGGGACTTCGCGACCGCAGAACTTGTGAAATTTCTTGATGACGGGGCAGCACGTTTAACCACAACCTGTGAGCGCGCCCTGCTGAGCAAACTCGGCGGCGGATGCCAGGTGCCGATCGGGGCGTTGGCCGAGGTGCGTGGGGATCGCTTGCATTTGGACGCTATCGTAGCCAGCCCTGACGGGGGTAAGTTGTTGCGCGAGTCACGCGAGGGCGACGATCCGATGAGTCTCGGTGAAGAGACAGGCGAGTCCCTGCTGCAGCGAGGAGGCGCGCAAATTCTGGAAGAAGTTTATGGGCGCACTGTGGCGCAACCTCAACAGCCGTGAGCAGCTAATAAAAGTATGGACAAGCTGTTCATAGCGCTCTGCCTTTAGCCGACGCGAAAACTGGGGAAAGTGCCCTCGTCAAATCGCAAGAACGACTGAGTGCCTGAGTCGCCGCCGCACGACGAACGCGTGGCGACTCGCCTAGTGCGCTGCCCTCTTCTCGTAGGCAAGAGGACGGGCGCTGCGCGGCGGGCGCTTGGCGCCATCTCGCAGTTGGCGGACATCTATCTTCAGTTCGGAAATGGTGCGGCTCAGAGTATTGCGGTGCATTCCTAGCTCGCGCGCGGCGCGGCACTGGTTGCCTTTGTTCTCCTGCAAGACTGTCAGAATAAATTTCTTCTTGAACTCGCGAACCGCCTCTGAATAAAGAATGTTGCTCTTGTACATCTGCATGATAAGCGATTCGAGCTGATCTCTCACGGCATCTCTCTTTCTTCACGAAGCAGTTCGTGAACTCTGCCATTGATACAATTCTGTTATTTACGTGCGCTGCCCGGAGGCGTTGCGCCGGCTTGTGCGGGCTGTTGCGCTCGATGCAGTAAATCCAAGCCCTGATAAAACCGTGCCCGCAGCTCCGATGGCGCCAGCCAAATTGCGGCCCGGCCAACCACCAGAAAATACGGCGCTAACTGTGAGCCTTTCAGCCACTGTGAGGCTGGCGAAAACGCGGTCATCATCAGGAGCACGATGGCAACCACCAAGCTGCCCCTAATCAGTCCGATTGCTCCCCCTAAAATTCGATCAACGAAACTCAAGCCCGATTCTTTTACTGCCCAACGGGCGATCCTGCCGGCCATTCCAGCAAGAATAATGACTCCCAGAAAAATCGTCAGAAAGCCCGCAATCTCAGCTACTGTTTGTGACTTCAGAAAACTTCCGAACCACGCTGCCACGCGATGGTATTGCCACGCCGCCAGCAAGTATCCGCAAACCAGGCCGGCAATGCCGAATGCTTCCTGAAAAAATCCCGCAGCGCCAGCCTGAATCGTCGACAGCAGAATCACCACGATGATGGTCCAATCTGGCCATCTCATGATGTTCTCCTGTCTGCAACGCCAGACCTACACATCCAGCTCGCGTCCGGTGAGCCGATGATAAGCCTCGAGATATTTATCGCTCGTCTTGCGCGCCACCTCTGCAGGCAGCGCTGGAGCTGGCGGCTGCTTGTTCCAGCCGATTTCCTCGAGGTAATTACGAACGTATTGCTTATCAAAAGATTCCTGCGAGCGCCCGGGCTGGTACTTGTCCGCAGGCCAGAAGCGGGAAGAATCCGGCGTCAGAACTTCGTCAGCCAGAGTAATTCCTTGAGGCGTTCGCCCGAACTCGAACTTCGTATCCGCAATGATGATGCCCCGCTGCCGCGCATAATCCGCAGCCTTGCTGTAAATCTGCAGACTCAGATCTCGCAGTTGCCGACTGAGTTCCGGACCCACCAGCTTCGCCATTTGCTCGAACGAAATGTTCTGGTCATGGCCCGAGGCAGCCTTGGTCGCCGGAGTGAAGATCGGTTCCGGAAGCTGATCGGATTCTCGAAGGCCGCTCGGAAGATGAATGCCGCAAACTGAGCCGCTCGCTTTGTATTCCTTCCAGGCCGATCCTGAGACATAGCCGCGCACCACGCATTCGACAGGCGACATTTCCGCTCGCATCACCAGCATCGAGCGACCACGGAGCTGTTCGTCGTATTTGCGGAGAGATGCGGGATATTTGCTCACATCGGCAGCGACGACATGATTGGGAACCACATCTCGCAGAAAATCAAACCAGAACAGCGAAAGTTGGCTTAGGACGCGGCCTTTGTGGGGAATACCCGTCGCAAGCACGTAATCAAATGCCGAAATGCGGTCGGTAGCGATAAAAAGCAGATGATCGTTATCCAACTGGTAAACGTCGCGCACTTTGCCACTGGCATGCAGTTCCAGCTCGGGGAAGTCGGTCTGTAAAAGGACGGGATCAAGAAGTTGGTGGCTCATAATGAAATTTTACAGGCGGAAAACGTCGCGTATTCTAGACCTTCAAAAATTTTTGTCAACGATTTAGATGAAGAGCGTGGCCAAAACTTCGATGTGCTTGAAGGCAAAAAAGTTGACAGGCTCGTGAGCGAGTGAACGAGGCTGCCGTAGCTGGTTTTGGGTGCACTGCGCTGTGGAAAAACTGAGGATGGCGGAGGATATCTAGTCCTGGGGACGAGGCTGGGTTTCCTAGAAACGAAAAAGCCAAGGCTAGTTCACGGCGGAGACTGCGGAAAATCTCAGCCGCCTTCGCGACAGGTTTGCCATTTGAGTTCATCCACGACAGAGGCCCCGATTGGCTCGCTCTATGCTCTTAGCCACTGGTCCGCGCGGAAATGGCCCGGCTCGCGTGGGGTTCTTCATCAACAGGTTAAAGATGAGTGGGCCATCTACGCGCCCCGTGCAGAAACCGCAATATTTCAACAACGTCTTCGCGCACGCGATAGGGCACTAGGTAGGGTGTATGGGGCACAACCAGTTCGCGCGTACCCGGCACCCGGCCGACGCGCCCCAACGAAGGATATTGTTTGAGCTGCTCCACCGCCTCATAAATTCTTTCAACTAGCCGTAGAGCTGCCCTTGCATTATCCCGTGCAACGTATTCCGCCTCAGCGTCCAGATTTGCCAGCGCCGTGCGCAGCCACCTAACTTCCACGACGCTTCCACTTGTTTAGAACCTGCTTGACGTCCTTCTCCGTGGCAAATTCACCGCGATCCGCCTCCGCCAATCCTTTTTTGATTTCCTCGATTTGCCATTCATTCAGGGCAACATATTCGCGGATGGCTTCTGCCGCAACAAACGAGCGACTGCGGCTCATTGTGCGGGACAGGCGCTCGAGCTGTTTCTTCAACTTAGCGTCGAGACGAAGGCTCAGTAGGGAAGATCGCGACATAATGTATACATCATACATCATATGTACACATTATGCCCTACGCGGTCGCCCCAAACCGCACCGACACCAGCTTCGAAACTCCCGGTTCCTGCATGGTCACACCATAGAGCACCGGCGCGATGCTCATCGTCTTCTTGCTATGCGTAATGAGCACGAACTGCGTCTGCACAGCCATTTCTTTTACCAATTCAGTGAAGCGCCCAATGTTCGCCTCATCCAGCGGCGCATCCACTTCATCCAGAATGCAGAACGGGCTGGGTTGATACTGAAAGATACCAACTAGCAACGCCAGCGCAGTGAGCGCCTTCTCACCGCCCGAGAGCAGCAACACGTTCTGCAGTTTTTTGCCTGGAGGCGAGGCCACCACATCAATTCCGCTCTCCGCGCTGTTTTCCTCGTCGGTCAGGCGCATGAAGGCATTTCCACCGCCGAAAAGTTTCTTGAATGTGCTCTGGAAGTTCTCGTTGATTTTGTGGAATGCTTCTTCAAACTTCTGCCGCGAGAAAGTATCGATTTCGCGGATGGTCGCCTGGGTGTTCTCAATTGATTCGAGCAGATCCTTTCTCTGCGTTTCAAGGAATGCATGCCGCTCGGCAGTTTCTTTGTATTCTTCCAGGGCCATCATGTTGACCGGGCCCATGGCATCGAGCCGGGCGCGCATTTCGCGATAAATCTGATCCTCGACAGTCAACTGCTCGCCTTCAGCAATCGGAATCGTCGCATCGGCCATCAATTCCGGCCGCTGCACGCCCAACTCGTTTAGACAAGTCTCGCTCATGTATTGAACATCCGATTGCAACTTGGCTGCTGCGGCCGAGAGCTCGCCGCGCCGGTCGCGAGCCTGATCCAGCAACTGCCGCGCACTACGTAGAGCTTCATCGATTTCAGCCAGGCGCGCGCGAACCTGCTCGGTTTCAAACTGAAGCAAGCCGTCGCGAGCTGCGCTTGCATTGCGTTCCGCCTCAAGTTCAACCAGTTGGGTCGCAATCTGCTCGTTCTCCGCCTCTCGCTGCAGCTTCTCTGCGCCCGACGATTCGATCTGCGCCTGCAGCGAATTGACCCGCTCTCGCATTTCGCTGACCAGCGACTCGATGCGCTCCAGCACCGCCGCCGCTGCCCGATGCCGCTCTTCCAGCGTTGCCACACGCGCAACGCGTTGCGATGCGTTTTGCGCAGCTTGATCGCGCTGCGCGCGTAAGCCCGCTAACTGTTCCTGAGCGCTGGCGGTGCTGCGCTCCAGTTCATCACGTTTCTGCTGCAACGCTGCCATTTCGCTTTGGCGCGCGCTGATTACGCACTCCTGCTCATTGCGTTCGGCTCTCAGCCGTTCAAGTTCGCTCTGGCTGATGCCCAGCCGTTCACTGACTCGGGCCATTTCTGAGTCAAGCTGTTGAAGCAAATGACCGGAGGTCATCGCCTGTTTTTCCGCCTCGCGCTTTTCACCCTCCAGGCGGTCGAGCAGGGAAGTGAACTCTTTAATTTCGCGCCCGAGCGTGAGGACCCGCATCTCTTCAGCCCGCAAAGCTTGTTCCAGCTCTGCCAGCATGCGCAGCACATCGCGCAACTCACGCTTCATGGATAGCGGACCTTCGCTGCGCTGCTTGCCTCCGGTCACCGTGACGTTATGGAAACACTCGCCCGATTGCGCCAGGAAGAACGCGTCCGGATTTTCCAGCGCCAGGCTGCGCGCATTCGCCGAATCGCCCACGATGTAGCCGTCACGCAATTTCGGCAGAATCACTTCCAGCGACCGTCCAAAACCATTGAGCACCCGAATCGCGTACTTTAGAGGAACAATCGATTGGCTCTGGGCTCCCAGGCCCGCATTGTCGTTCACCGCGAAAGAAAATTTTGCTTGCGAATCCTCAGGATGAACCAGAAAAGTCGCGCGGCCATCCACATCCGTGCGCAATAACCGCAGCCCCTCATCGGCCGCGTCCCACGACTTCACTACGACGTAATTCAGTTCATCGCGCAGAAAATCTTCCACGACGCTTTCATAGCGCGGCTCAACTTCGAGAAAATCAGCCAGCACACCAGCTGGAGCCAATCCGCCTTGAAGGCCGCCCGACTGAAACAGCCGCCGTACAGATTCGGTGGAGTAACCGTGCTCCGCGATCACAGCTTCCAGCGATCCCTTCTTCCCAATCGCCGATGCATACTCCGCCCGCAAGCCGTCGAGCCGATTCTTCGACTCAGCCTCTTCGCGCCGCTTTG
The DNA here is from genome assembly GCA_036725905.1 of Terriglobales bacterium. GTDB lineage: Bacteria > Acidobacteriota > Terriglobia > Terriglobales > Acidobacteriaceae > QIAB01. Next base: position 1,773 of record DAIMDJ010000060.1, on the reverse strand, counting down.
ATTCAAGCGCCTGCCGCGTATACCCGATCTCGCTGGTCAACCCCGCTACGCGCTGCGATACAGTTTCAAACTCCAACGCCAATTGCCCCCGCTGGCCGCCGAAGCTTTCCACCTGCGAATTTGCTGCCAGCATTTCAGCATGTAAACGCTGCCCCTCGCGATCCACCGCCGCCAACCGTTCTTCAGCCTGCGTGAGCTGGTTGCGCAGATTGGAAGCCGCCGCAACAGCTTCCATAATCGCGATCCGGGAAGCTTCCTGTTGCTGCTCCAGTTCAGCGAGCGCCGTAGCCGCCGCAGTTGCTTCCTGCTGGCAACGCGCTAATTCCTCCTGTGCCGCCGCTACATCCGCCGCAGCGGAGTCCAGCACTTGCTGATTTGAATCTCTCTCCGCTTCGAGCGTCGTCAACCTATGCTGAGCCTGCGCCAGCTCGTTCTCCGAAGAACCGGCACGAATGATCAATTCCGCGCAGCGTTCTTCGTTGTGTCGCCGCTGTGCCTGCGCCCGGTCCGTTTCCAGCTTGATCTCATTCAGCCGCTCACGGTTTTCGCGCAGCTCTGTTTCGATCGCGTATCCGCGCTGCGTGCGCTCACCGTGCTCGGTTTCGAACTGCTGTACGTTGTCAGCCTGCGCGCGCATCTCTTCCGACACTGCATTGATCTGCGCGTCGATCGCTGCGCTTTCGTGATCCAATTGCGCGAATTTGCTGGCGAGCACAACCCGCAGCTTGGCTCGCATTTCGTCGCGCAGCTTGGCATAGCGCTCGGCTTTTGAAGCTTGCCGTTTGAGCGAATTCATCTGCCGCGTGACTTCCTCGAAGATGTCACTCACGCGCGCCAGGTTCTGCTTAGCGTCTTCGAGACGCGCTTCCGCCAGCCGCTTCTTCGTCTTGAATTTCGTAATTCCGGCAGCCTCTTCGATAATCGCCCGCCGGTCGGTAGGACGGCTGCTCAGAATCTGCCCGATGCGCCCCTGCTCGATGAGCGCATAAGACTCCGGCCCAAGCCCTGTGCCCATGAACAGTTCCTGAATATCGCGCAACCGGCACAGCTTTCCATTCAGCAGATATTCACTGTCGCCCGAGCGAAACAGCCGCCGCGTAACGACGATCTCTCCCGCCCGAAACTGCTGCTGAAATTTCCTGCGTCGAATCTTGAGCACAACCGCAGGCCCGGCAGTGGTACTTGATTCGATGGAGCGCCGGGCGTCCTCGCCCGGCATGATCGCCGACCCACCACCCGTAGCGCCGGCGTCTTCGCCGGTCGTGGCGCGGGCGTCCCGCCCGCCACTCTCGCTGGCTACGATTGCAGATCCAGCACCCGAACCCGAGTCGATGTAGCGCCGGGCGTCCCCGCCCGGCATGATCGCGGCTTGCTCTTGCTCCGAGGACACAACGCCTTCAGGATCTTCGGTGGAAAGATTTTGGGCGGAGGGATTTTGGGTGGCGCAGCGCTTTAGCGCTGCGAATTCCTGCCCATCACCAGATTCGGCTTTAGCCGCTGAGGGATCACCCGCCAATATCCCCGGCTGCAACTCTTCTGTCAGACGCTCCGTCTCCTCCGCTGCCTGGGCGCGAACTTCCGCTTCATCCCAGTCGTCGGGCATGTCGTCCTGAATATCAACTTCGGTCGGCTCGTTGGCGTCAACCCCGTCATACTCCTCAGGATTAATCAGGGTCAGCGACACCTCTGCCATCCCATTCGGCTTGCGGTCGCGCGTGCCGGCAAAAATCACATCCTCCATCCGTGACCCGCGCAGCGTCTTCGCCGACTGCT
>DAIMDJ010000059.1:6728-10266 GCA_036725905.1 Terriglobales bacterium | reverse complement strand
ACGTGCTGGTCGATGATCCAGAGCCCTTCATGATTAACAGCAAGAATGAACGACTCGCGAACCTGGCCTAGCGGTTTTAGCGACGCGAGCGAGGGCACGAGATCACTGGGCGGCTCCGGTTCGATTGGCAAAGGAGGCGTGCAGCCGTCCCCAGGAACCATCTGCGCTGGAATGCGGGCGAGTGCCACTGCGGCATTCGCCTCGACGGTGATAGTTTCGTTTCCAAAGTGCAGGCGCTCGGTGGCGGGTGGCAAGACCGGCGGTTGCAGCGCGAATCCCGCGGGCGCAGCCGGAGCGTAAAGAGAGCGCCAGGCGGCAATGTCAACCATGGTGGCGCGCGCTCCGGGCGTGAGCGACGGGCTGGCCGTCGGGTGGGCGTCAATTTCTCTGGTGAATTGCGGTACCGGGCGGGCCTTCATCAAGGCGGCGCGAACCGAGTCGCGCACGAAGTCATGCACGGCAGTTTGCTGGCGAAACCGCACTTCCGTCTTTGAGGGATGAACGTTAACGTCAACCTCACCGCTGGGCAGCTCCAAAAATAAAAGCACTACCGGGAACACCGTGGGCGGAATGATATTCCGGTAGGCTTCAGTGAGCGCGTGCTGGATGACGCGGTCGCGAATCAGGCGTCCGTTGACAAACACGTAAATGGAATTGCGATTGAGCTTTTGGATTTCGGGTTTGGAAACGAAGCCGTGAGCGCGCAGCTCGCCAAACGATTTTTCTTCCTCCTGGACCAAATCTTCGCGGATGGGGCTTGTACTAAGAGAAAGAGTGCCGGCGTCACCCTTTTGCTCTTCCCTCCTCCAAGGTGGAGGTTGCGGCAAGCCAATTCGCTCGAGCGGCTGCAGCGCGGCCACGGGAATCAGTTGGTCGAGAACCTCTTTTCCGAAGACCTGGTAAACGCGTTGCCCGCTGTCGGCTACCGGCGGCGCAACCAGAATTGCATTGGTGGCCGAGTGCAGCTCGAAATGCTTATCGGGATGCGCCAGGGCGTAGTGAGTGACGAGCGAAGCGATGTGGGAAAGTTCGGTCGATTCAGCTTTCAGGAATTTCTTTCGCGCAGGGGTGTTAAAAAAGAGATCGCGCACCGTGATCGCAGTGCCCTCCGGCAGACCAGCTTCTTCGACGCGGAAAATCTTGCCGCCGTTAATCTCAACCATGGTTCCAGAGGATTCTCCCAGGGCGCGAGTTTCAAGTTTCAGCCGCGAAACTGAAGCGATCGAGGGCAAAGCTTCGCCGCGAAATCCCAGTGTGGCGACGGTGAGCAGGTCTTCGGCGCTTTGTATTTTTGAAGTAGCATGGCGCTCGAAGGCGAGCAGAGCGTCATCGCGAGTCATGCCACAGCCATTATCAGTGATCTGGATTAGCCTCTTGCCCCCGGCTTCCGCCTGGATGCGGATGCGCGTTGATCCGGCATCGAGCGAGTTTTCCAGAAGCTCCTTGACTACAGAAGCTGGACGCTCCACGACTTCGCCGGCGGCGATTTTGTTGGCGACGTGCTCAGGCAGGACGTGGATGCGGCCCATGTCAGTCTTGACTTTCAGTTTCCGCTTTCAGCTTCTGCTCTCCAGTTTGGTCTGCGAATCAGCAGTTCTCAGTTAGCAGTTGTCAGTTCTCAGTTGCATGAAAGTCGACGGCGAGGGTGGTTTCCACGCGCACCGGCCTGCCATTTACGCGGTAGGGCTGAAAGCGCCACCACTTCACGGCATCGATAGCGGCGGCGGCCAGCGCTGCGGAACCGCTGATAGGACGTACATGGGCCACGGTGCCATCGGTGGCGATAACCGTCTCCAGTACGACTACACCTCCCAACTGCGACTCGGGCGTTTGTGGCGGATAAACCGGTTCGACCTTATGCACTACGAGTCGATTAACCACTTCACCGGGGAGCCGAATCGGATTATCGACCGACGCCCGGTCAAGTTGGGCCAGCGGTTCTTTAAACGTTATCGACGATTCCAACTGCTGCCACGCGCGGCGCCAGTGCCACCAGCCAAGAGTCGCGGCGAGGATCGCAACGATGATTGCTGCCGCCGAAAGGGATCTGAGTGACGGGTGTGGAGTATCCGCTGTCTTCGGTTTAGGCTCCGGAGTTTGAGTTCTAAGCCACGCCGTCGCCGGAAGTGATGTGGCCGCCGTCCAGTAGCGGATCATGGCCTGTTGCTCGTCCGATAAACTGAGAAACTCAAGACCGCAGCGCAATTGAGCCTGGTGCCGGACCACGGCCTTGGCTTGCACTGCGGAGCTGAGATTGGGCAGACGGAATTCAATGGCAACTGGATCGCCGGCGTGAAGTTCCCCTGCCAAAATCAGCGCCAACCCGCCTTCGCCAAGATCGAGCGAACGTCCGGGAATGCTGTCGGGGACGCCCGAGCGCAGCACCGTAACGTCAACCGGTATGGCAACTGGGAGCCGCGGACTGCGGCGGGGAACAAGCTCTTTGCCTGCCAACTGCGCGGCCGCGCTCATGCTTGATCGTTCCTTTGCATAAGACACCTCTCCTTCGTCTTCGGCTGGAGAGAAGAACTATTTTCATTTTCGAGGGCTTTTGGCCGAGTATAGCACCCGGATTTCAAGAGGAAGCATTACGAAGGGCGCGGGTGAGGCTATAATGAAGCAAAATGAGGGTCTGCAGTTCCATTCTTCTCATCGCCACCATCGGCTTAGCACCCGGTTCTGGTCTGGCCCAGGATAATTTGCCTGCCGCCCCCTCGGCGACGCGGGAGCAAAGGAAGCCGCAGAGTCCGCCAGCGGCCGATCCGGCGAAGACTGACAACTCTGCCCAGCAAGAGCAATCAAATGTCGCGCCCAAACCGGCGGATGTCAGCGCGGCTTCGCGAACGTCGCCCGCACCAACCGCGGATGAAGATGCCGCTACAACGATTCGCGTTCCGGTTAATGAAGTCAACGTGATTTTCACGGTCACGGACAAGCACGGCCGCTACGTAAAGAATTTGAAGAAGAGCGACTTCAATGTGGTTGATGATAGCAAGCCGGCGGCAGAGATCCGCAGCTTCCACAATGAAACCGATCTGCCGCTGCAGGTGGGGCTTCTGGTCGACGCCAGCAACTCGGTGCGTGACCGCTTCAAATTTGAGCAAGAATCGGCCATCGAATTTCTGAACCAGACTGTGCGGCCCAGATACGATCGGGCATTCGTGGTCGGTTTCGATGTCACTCCCGAAGTCACCCAGGACTTCACCGACAACACGGAAGCGCTTTCCCGCGGCGTGCGCGCCCTCAAGCCCGGCGGGGGCACGGCGATGTACGATGCCTTATATTTCGCCTGCCGGGACAAGCTGCTGAAAGCGCAGCGCGGCGGGCCGACGCGGCGCGCTATTATTCTGCTCAGTGACGGCGATGACAATCAGAGCCACGTGACGCGTGAAGAATCAATTGACATGGCGCAACGGGCTGAGGTCATTGTTTATACCATTAGCACCAACATAACCGGCACGCGCGCTCGCGGCGACAAAGTCTTGGAGCGGATCGCCGACGCTACCGGCGGACGCGCGTTCTTTCCGTTCCAGATCAC